>SMXL01000100.1 GCA_004356385.1 Bacteroidota bacterium | reverse complement strand
TTGAGACGTGGACCGTCGACGCGCAAAGCCGGGTGGTATAGGTACCAGTTCAGGACACCGGACCGGGTACCAATCTAGACTGAAATATCCTTGACCGTCAGCGACTCAACGAAAAAGAGTTCGCATGCTCCGCTGCCTCTATCCGAGCGCTTGAGAGAACTCTTCCAGTGCCATCCATCGTCGGCCTGAACATTTACGAGTTTTCCGGTCAGCTGGATGATTTCTCCTCTCTTGAGTCGTTTCAGTCGGTTCTTGAGCTCATCCGTCGCCGGGATAATGTGCATGTTGGCGCTGTGATTGGACACCTCTCTCGCCGAAATAGGAAGCTCGCGGGACCGCCAATTGTACCACCGACCGGACTGTGATATGGAGAATGACTCGAGTATGGATTCGTCCGACATTCGTCCCCAACCAAGCGCCAGATCAATGGGAGAGAGATCGGATTCTCGACCATACCCGTACTTTTTCTTCGAGAGAATTCGTGCCGTCAGACTGAACTCGGCCTGAGGGATAATCCGATATTCGTCAAATGGGAAGCTCGAAGGCCGTTTGATAGCAATCTGGATCGGTTCATCCGGCGCTAGAATACCAGGGCCGTGTTTGACCTCCTTTTCGAAGGTCACCACAAAGCCAGTAGCGAAAATGACTACAATGATGAGCGCTTTTTTCATACCGAAAATCCGGGTGATGGCTCCCGATTTGCACGAGAATACGAGGTCAGATCGTCCTCTTCACCCTAAAACAACCATTTCTGGTGCGATGAGCCTATCGTTCTAGTTTCGGCTGATGCTGCGGAAATCTAAAATCGAATGGTGCGATCCGACGGATGATTCGGGCTGTGCTTCTGTGCGGTAAAGCCTTGAATGGTATCCATGGCTGACGGAATTATTACGTGACTCTATCACTCCACTCAGCTTGGGGGTTCCTGGAGAAATCTGGGCTTCTTCCGACTCACCGGAACTCAGGGGCGTCTGCGCGAACGGGTACCGTCAGTCCTCAGGGCGAGACTGCTGCTGAGCATACAGTCCTGCTCCAATCGCCGTACCGATACCGACGCCCATCGCGATGCCCATACCAATATTATCGATCACAACACCAATTGCCGTACCGATACCGGCGCCGAGGGCAATAGCGACCCCTATGGGATTCGGTTTACTTTTCTTCGGGCTGTTTTGGGTCTGAGGTTCCGGGGATTCCATGGCTAGATGATTTGAAGAATTTTTTATTCGTCTTCAAACAACGGGTGCGGGTTTTCTGAGCCCTGTACGTCATCTGACCGGCCCTTCTGCCTACCTTTCTCCAATCTAAAGTGCCGATACGCCCGCTCCGTCGCCATCCGCCCCCTTGGCGTACGTTCGATAAATCCTTCTTGAATCAAGTACGGCTCATACACCTCTTCAATGGTTTCGGCCTCCTCTCCAACTGATACCGCAAGATTGGTTAAACCCGTCGGGCCTCCGGAAAACTTCTCAATCAGTGTGACGAGAATCCGCGAATCCATATCGTCAAGGCCTTCCTCGTCGACGTTCAATGCATTCAGAGCGAAGTCTGCCAGTTCCCTCGTAATTCGCCCGTCGCCTTCAACTTCTGCGTAGTCCCGGGTCCTGCGAAGAAGTCGGTTGGCCACTCGGGGCGTGCCCCGGCTTCGTTTTGCCAATTCAACAGCCCCCTCGTCTGAAATCTCAACACCGAGGATCGATGAAGACCGTTTTACAATCTTCGTGAGCATCGGGGTTGTGTAATAATCGAATCGGAAATCGATTCCGAATCTCGCCCGGAGCGGTGCCGTCAAGAGGCCTTTTCGAGTGGTAGCGCCAATAAGCGTAAAAGGGGGAAGCGTAATTTTTACGCTCCTTGCGCTAGGGCCTGAATCAATCAAAATGTCGATCTGATAATCCTCCATCGCCGCGTAAAGATACTCTTCGACAACAGGCGACAGTCTGTGGATCTCATCAATGAAAAGGATATCACCTTCACTCAAGTTGGTGAGTAGCCCGGCAATATTCGCCGGTTTATCCAGGACCGGTCCCGACGTGGTTTTAATCTTCGCCCCCATTTCGTGGGCGAGGATATAGGCGAGTGTCGTCTTTCCAAGTCCCGGAGGACCAGAAAGGAGCACGTGATCTAGACACTCCTCTCGGTTTTTCGCCGCCGACACGAAAATTCTAAGATTGTCCTTGATCCTCTGCTGACCGACGAACTCTTTGAGAGCCTTTGGTCGAAGTGCTCTCTCGACGTCCTCGTCTCCTTGAATTGCTACGGGGCTTATTGCATCGGTGGTTGCAGCCATAAAGTCTTTACGGGCAGAAGGTCGATGAAAGGTTTTAATGTTCGAAACGTTCGCAAATAATTACGATGTTCTTACACTATCCTTTGCGCTGAATGTTGACATCAATTCGTCCGTGTTCTAGACTGTGACATCGTGTTTGTAATCGACAACATACTGATTTCTGATGATCTTGTTGACGCGCCCTTTACCTGCGATTTGGGCGCGTGCCACGGTGCATGTTGCGTAAAAGGCGATTCGGGTGCGCCTCTTGAAGAAGACGAAATCGCAGAAATTGAGGCCGTCGTTTCAATCGTTGAACATCGACTTCGACCGGAAGCTCGCGAGGTCATTCGTCACGACGGTGTTTGGACGGAATCTTCACCGGGACAGTTCGCTGTATCTTGTGTGGGCGCGTCGGAATGCGTATTTGTGTACTACGAGGGTCCAATCGCAAAATGTGCGATCGAAAGCGCCTTTGAGGAAGGGGAAACCGACTTTCGCAAGCCTATCTCGTGTCACTTATATCCGATTCGAATCGAACAACTGGGCGATTTCGAAGGGCTTAACTATGAGCGGATGGACATGTGTAAATCAGGCGTCCGTTGCGGCGTACATGAGAATCTTCAACTTACGGACTTTTTGGATGGACCATTGACGAGAAAATATGGTCCAAATTGGGTGAAAAGCCTTAAAGAAATCATCGAACACCGCCGATCTGTTTTCTCAGAGACCCTCTAATAAGTCAATTCGATGCTGAACCTTCAACAAAGACAGTCGCTGCAGCAAAAGCTGTCACCGCAGCAGATTCAGTATATCAAGTTGCTGCAGTTGCCGACGCTTGCACTGGAGCAACGAATCAAAGCCGAGTTGGAAATCAACCCCCTGCTCGAAGAGGGAGAAGAGGAACTGGAGGCTGAAGCGACCCAAAACGACGAAGCTGAGGTTACCAAGGAGCAGGAAAAAGAAGACACCGAGTCAACGGAAGAGGAGTACCAATGGGAGGAGCTTCTCGACAACAGCGACGATCTGTATGGTTACAAAGCCAAGGTCGATCGAAGCAATGAGGAAGATTACCGTGAGATTCCGATGCCAGCACGGGAATCGATTCTTGAAAAATTGAATACCCAGCTGGCCTTCCTGGAGCTCAACGAAAGTGAACAGCTGATTTCGGATCAGATCCTCGGCTCCGTAGACGAGGATGGCTATTTGCGAAGGCCGCTCGAGTCGATCATCGACGATATCGCTTTCAATCACGGAATCCTGCTCGAAGAATCGGATGTTGAGCAGATGCTCGACCGTATTCAACGACTTGATCCGATCGGGATCGCGTCGCGAGATCTTCGCGAATGCCTCCTGGTTCAGCTCGGAGCAATGCCCGAAGAAACACCAGGCCGTGATGTGGCCGTTGAGATGCTTGAGCGAGCCTACAAAGAGTTCACGATGAAGCACTACGACGCCATCATGCGTCGACTTCGAATCGATGGAGAAAAACTCAAAGAAGCGTATGACCTGGTCCAGCGTCTAGATCCAAAACCTGGGGAAGGATTTTTCTCCACCGCTCAAAACTACATAACGCCAGATTTCACTGTCGAGTTCGAAGAGAACGAGGGATTTATCATCTCGCTGAACAGCGCCAACGCTCCACAGCTCCGCGTTTCCAAATCATACCGGCAAATGCTTGAACAACTGCTCGCCGAGAAGAAGACCAAGAAAGATTCTTACGACACAGAAACGAAGCAATTCCTCAAAACCAAGTTTGAAGCGGCTCGCTGGTTCATCAATTCAATCAATCAGCGACGACAGACCATGGTCAGGGTATTGGATGCCATTGTCCAACAGCAGGAGAAATTCTTCAAGCTCGGTGAGGGTCATCTGAAGCCCATGATTCTGAAGGATGTCGCAGAATTAATTGAGATGGATATCTCGACCAT
This sequence comes from Bacteroidota bacterium, assembly GCA_004356385.1. Next base: position 4,758 of record SMXL01000100.1, on the reverse strand, counting down.
CAGCCGCGTCGTCAACGGAAAATATGTTCAAACCGATTTTGGTGTTTACGAGCTGAAGTACTTCTTTTCTGAGGGTTTATCGACCGAGAGCGGTGAAGACATCTCCAATAAGGAGGTAAAAGCCATCATCAGCGGCATCATTAGCGAAGAAGACAAGAAAAAGCCGCTTTCCGATCAACGGATCGCGACCCTCCTGACGGAGAAAGGGTTCAAGATTGCCAGACGCACGGTGACGAAATACAGGGAGCAGCTGGGAATTCCTGTTGCAAGACTCAGGAAGGAGATTGTGCTCTCCTGATTTGCACCGAGCCTATTGACGCGGAGAAGGACTTATGTCAAGCCTTGAATCTCATTTCGATCGGTTTCGAAGAAATACGGTAGGATACGACCACTCTTTTGAAACTCCGTATGGCACGAAGCGCCTCGTTTATACCGATTGGATCGCGAGCGGACGAATGTATCGACCCATCGAAGAACAGATTTTAAATGTCCTGGGCCCGTTTGTTGGAAACACGCATTCAGAATCCAGCGTGACTGGATCGTCCATGACCCGGGCTTATCACGAGGCCCGAAATGTGATCAAGCAGCATGTCGGAGCGGGACCCGATGACATGATTATTGCGGCCGACAGCGGGAATGACGGGCGTTGTTAACAAGCTGCAGAGGATTCTCGGACTTCGCGTTCCCGAACAGCTTCTGAAATATGTGGATATCCCGGATGAGAGCCGCCCAGTCGTGTTTATTACCCACATGGAGCATCACTCGAACCAGACATCGTGGGAGGAGACCATCGCGGACGTGGTCTGGATTCCTCCGGATGATGCGGGATTGTGCCGGGCCGATCATCTCACAAAAGTCGTCAAAAAGTACAAAGACCGTCCGCTGATAGGTTCATTTACAGCGTCCTCAAATGTGACCGGGGTTCGGACTCCATACCACGAAATGGCTCGCATTATGCACGAGAACGGAGGCCTTTGTTTCGTGGATTTTGCCGCTTCCGCTCCCTATGAATCCATGAATATGCATCCAGAAGATCCTGCGGAGAAACTCGACGCCATTTTCTTTTCACCGCACAAATTCCTGGGTGGACCCGGGTCGGTCGGAGTGATGGTGTTTGACCGGGCGCTGAATCACAATGTCGTTCCCGACCATCCGGGAGGGGGGACGGTAGAGTGGACAAATCCGTGGGGGGGACATAGGTTTCTGTCCGACCCCGAGGATCGTGAAGACGGGGGTACGCCCCCGTTTCTTCAAACCATTCGGGCTGCAATGGCCATTCGATTGAAGGAGGAGATGGGTATCGAGGACATGTTGGCTCGGGAGTCTGAATTACTCGCGATGGCTTTTCCGCGACTGCGGGCAGTTCCCGGTTTACATATTCTTGCGGATCATCTGGAAGACCGCCTTGGGGTCATATCCTTCTACGTAGACAACGTGCATTATAATCTACTTGTCAAGTTGCTGAACGATCGATTCGGAATTCAAATGAGAGGAGGATGCTCTTGTGCCGGCACGTACGGTCACTATTTACTGCATGTTGATCAGGCACATTCTCGATCAATCACCGATCAAATCGATCACGGTGATCTGTCGATGAAACCGGGGTGGGTTCGGTTTTCTATTCACCCAACGACGACTAATTCTGAACTGGAATATGTTCTTGATGCAGTGGAAGAGACTGTTTCGCGGGTGGAAGAGTGGTCGAAAGACTACGATTATGATGCTCAAATCAATGAATTCGTGCACAGAACAGTCTCAGATCCTTTGAACGAGTCCATCAAAGGGTGGTTTGAGATCAGTTCGGATCCTGTTGAGTCCTCTTCGGCATGAAAAAGGCTTGACTTGTCCTGATTATAGACCGATTCGAGGCAGTAATCACTGCTGAAGCCGAACATTTTCCCCGATCGGGGGAAATGTTTGCCCCTTTTCCCCTCCTTTTAGATAATTCTGGTTTCATGAAACCGAATCGGAAAGCAAACTCGAAATAGTATCCTAAGCAGATTATTTATATGCACTTGGGTGGCGGGCAAGTGTCGTAATAAATAGCCGGTTCTGCTCCGAAATGGCGATTCCCGGGATATTTGGGACTATTTGTCCGGGGTTATGGAATGGTGATTCAGTGTGTCTACTGAAAACAGGCCTGGATTTTGTAATCCCATCCCTCAGAAGGCATGAATACAACAGGCCAAATCACAACCAACTCTTACAGGCTCAGCCATGCAGACAGTAAACTCACAGCACATCGGATCTTCCTTTACCAATCTTCTTCTCCACTACATGGATGGCCAGATCACTGATCGGTCCTGGGATAAGATTATGAAAACTGTAGATCAGGAAGGTCTCACCAGAAAGGAGAGAATGGCATTTGCCCGCTTCATGAATGAAAGGATCGAAGATCCATCCAGTGATTCCCTGCACGTGCCCGGGCCCGCTGAACTGGAAGAATTGCTTTCTGAGATTCGCGAACCAAGAAACTAATCGTCGAAAAAATCGAAGCTACCTCCTCCAGCTAGATTGGCATGGGGTTCTGGTGGGTTCCCCAGACCATGATTTTCGACACAAAGTCGAGTGCGCCACTGCGTGCTCGGCTTTTCGTTTGCGCCATGGGCCCTAGCTTACTTCGGTCAAGTGAGGCTCGGCTTCCACCCGGGCGATTGCCGGTAAATCGGCTGTCTGAGCCGAGTCGTACAGGTCGATTTCACTTCCGAACCACCCGATCGTAACTCCGGCTCGGGTAAAAAGGAAAAATTGTTGGACGACAAATACACCCCAAAGACCCCCCGGTTGAATATCGATCAAGGTTGGGATCGCAAGCAACAACAGAGCAACGACGAACCAGGCCAGATAGAGTCCGATCGAATCAAAATGACGAAACGGCCACGACAATCCCTTCAAGATGGATTCAACCACCTTCTTCTCTCCGATAACCAATTCCATTCGTGCATAGTCGTGCATCAGGTCTAACAGAGCCAGTCCCCCGACGAGAGATAATGGAAGAAACACCAGAATGACCCAGAATCCGCCGACCTCGCCGGACCAGATTGCAGTCAGAATGAATACCGATATTCCTAAACCAACAAATAAGGCTATGACCGGAACCAGAAAGGCTAAAGCGAGCACAATCGCCCGACCCGCGTGCTCTCCGATGCCCTGCCAGAAGGATCGAACACCCCGTGTATGAAGCGTACTGATGATCCCGACCGAGGCAACGGTCTTCCAGAGGAGGATGAGCGGGATAATCCAGAACAGCTGATTTAGCAGACCCCTCAGAGCCGGAAAGGCGTCCTCCATGACGTCAGCCCACAGGGTAATATCGAACTGAGTGGCCAGATCAGAAGAAAAACCGGTCGTCGCAGTTGCCGCATCAAGAGCGAGATAGACCGGAATAGTCACCAGCAGACCGATAACCAGATTGACTCCATAAAGAAGACCGGCCAGGCCCGGCCTTCGCGCCATATTCGAAATTCCCTGTCGAAAATAACCGGTTGCCATACCAGATCGATCGAACGATTAAAAAATGCCTGTAAAAACGATCAGCAGTTGCTGGATCAAAGAAGTCAGTCGCAGCTGGGCGGTACGCGCGAGCGAATGGTCCGTCTGCGATAGAGTTACTTTTCGATTGTTGAGTCGATTCGTATCGAGCAGCACCTGATTCTCCGGATCGATAAAGGCCTCCACAATCCGCTCCTTGCTCTGAAACACCATTTCTGTCCAGGATTCTTCCCCCGTCCATTCCCTGAATTCTTCGGATCCATCGCGAAATGTGACCCGAAGGCTTTGTGGAAAGACACCGTCACCCGACCGCTCAATGACTACTCGACTCTCGTACGAAACGGAATCGCCGTCTACCTCAGCATCGATGCGTCGACTGGACAGCGAGTGAATTTTGTAGTCGAATGTGGCGGTGCCGTACACGAACTGATCAAAGAACCAGTCGAGGTCTTCACCCGAGACAGACTCGGCAACATTCTGGAAATCGGGGGTTGCGGGATGTCGAAAACGCCACGTGTCGTAGTAGGTCCGTAGAAACTCGCGCATGGTATCCCACCCCAGGTATCCTTCGAGCGTGTGCAATACCGTCGCCGGTTTCATATACGAGGCCTTACTGTAGTCACCTAACCGGTACTCCCACGATTTCGTGAACAGGGCTCCGCGTGAGGGACTGCTTTTCGTATAGGCAATCCTCTGGGCACCCGTATCCGTGAGCTGAAGACCAACGAAATCAATCACGGACCCAGGTCCGTATTCAGCATCGATGAGCCGGGTTTCTACATAGGAATTCACGCCTTCATCCAACCACGCCTCTTCAAACTCATTGCTTGCCAGGAGGCCATAAAAATATTGATGGCCGAGTTCGTGAATGGTCACGATTTCGAGGGCACGCAACCACCCCGGAAGTTTGTAAATCGTTCCACATGTAATCAACGTGGGATATTCCATACCGTTGGCACCACCGATTCCGTCCACCAGTGTCAATGTCGTATACGGATACTCGCCGACCCAGTCTGCATAGTACTTGAGGGCCACTTTCGCAGCGTCAAAATGGCGCTGAGCCTGGGCCTCGTGAGCAGGTTGCAGGAGTAATCGAAGGGCCACGTGCTCCCATTCGTCTGTATACACCAGAAAATCGGGGCTGGCAGTCCAGGCAAAGTCGTGAACGTCGTCGGCGACATAGCGAACCGTTCGGATTCCATCTTTGATTTCTTCGCTCTCAAGCACGCCAGTGGCGCCAAGTTCATAGGTCTCTGGAACGCTGAT
>SMXL01000099.1 GCA_004356385.1 Bacteroidota bacterium | reverse complement strand
TTCAGGACCAGCCCGGTCAGAAGCTGAGCTATAAGTTCGGATCATTGAGCCACACCGATGCTGCCGTGAGAGAGCAGGCCATTGATCACAACCTGAGTGTAATCGAAATCGGGAGGAAATTGGGCTCCCAATCAATCACCATCTGGCTGGCGGACGGTTCCAACTATCCAGGTCAGACTCATTTTCGACGCAGTTTTGATCGTTTGCTCGGAAGCCTGCAGCAGATCTACGAACAACTCCCCGAACATTGGCAACTTTTCACAGAGCATAAACCTTATGAGCCGGCCTTCTACTCTACCGTGGTTCAGGACTGGGGTTCATCCCTCATGCTGGTCCAGGCTCTCGGTGAGCAAGCGTCCTGCCTTGTCGATCTGGGACATCATCTTCCGAATACCAACGTAGAACTGATCACCGCCAGGCTCATTTCGGCCGGAAAACTGGGTGGATTTCATTTCAACGATTCGGCTTACGGTGATGATGATCTGACAACAGGCTCGATTCGGCCGTATCAACTCTTCCTCATCTTCAATGAACTTGTTGACGCTCGGATCGAGTACGGGGACCGATTCAATCCAGCGTATATGCTCGATCAGAGCCACAACCTCAAGGACCCGATCGAAGCATTGCTTCAAAGCGTCGTTGCCCTTCAAAATGCGTATGCAAAAGCCCTGATTGTGGATCGACGGGCTCTCTCCGGATTCCAGGAATCGAACGACGTACTGATGGCGGAGCAGACACTGACGCGGGCTTACGCGACGGACGTTTGTTCGCTAACGGCGGAAGCACGGTTCAGAAGCGGAGGAGCGCTGGATCCCATCAAGGCATTCAGGGAATCCAAATACCGTAAAACGGTCTCTCGGAAAAGATTAAAGGAGGGCTATGTCCCGCCGAAGAGCCTGTGATCGCTTCGGAATCGACGTCTTATCTGGCGTTCGACCTGGGCGCATCAACCAGTCGTGTTTTTCTAGGCACGCTGAACGGTCATACCCTGGAGATGAACGAGTTGCACCGCTTTCCAACTCCAGTCCTGGAAAGGGATGATCATCTGTTCTGGGACCTGGATGCAATATGGTCAGAACTTCAGATTGGGCTCGAGAAAGGACTGATTGCAGCTCCCGAACTGAGAAGCATCTCTGTTGATTCCTGGGCTGTTGACTACGTGTCCCTTGATTCGCTTGGCAAACCAGTCTCTGATGCTTACTGCTACCGGGATCCAAGAACGACGGGAGTGATGGAACGTGCTTTCCAGACCGTGTCTGCAAAGGAGATCTACGGTGTTACAGGAATCCAATTCCTCCCGTTCAACACTCTGTACCAATTAATGACGGAGGATCAGGGTGAAACCGAAGCGGCCCGTACCGCCTGCCTCCCTATCGCTGATTATTTCAATTACCGATTTTCAGATGTCCGATCCGTCGAGGTTTCCATGGCTAGTACGACACAGATGATGGATGTGTATTCGAGGAAATGGTCCGCATCGCTCCTCGAAAGATTTGGACTGAATCCATCCCGATGGCCTGAAATCATCCCGTCTGGAACGCATCTGGGCCCTGCCATTCTGGCTCCGCAGGTAACGGTGATAGCAACCTGTTCTCACGATACCGGATGTGCCGTCGCGGCCACGCCCGTCGGACAGGCTGCTTCACGATACGATGCCCATTCAGCGACACTCCCAGCTCCGAATATTGGTCCAGCTCCGAATACCGGCGAAAAGTGGGCCTTCATAAGCTGCGGTACCTGGTCGTGTTTGGGTACTGAAATACACACTCCACTGATGACGGACGCGGCCCGGGAAGCTGGATTCACCAACGAGGCTGGTCTCGACGGAACGATTCGACTATTGAAAAATCTGACGGGACTCTGGGTTCTGCAGGAGTGTTTGAGAGAGTGGCGGAAATCCGAATCACTAGAATGGTCGGACCTGGAGAGTAACGGAATAATAGCACTGAGGAACGCAGCGGGTGCAAGCGACGGCACCGGATCAGAGTTGGCAAAGACAACACGCATCAATCTCGAAGACAGTCGTTTCCTTGCTCGAGGCCCGATGGTAGATCGGTTGAAGAAGTATTGCATGGAATTCGGCATAAAAATCCCTGAAACGCGCGGCGAAATCGTCCTGGAAATCCTTTCCAGTATTGCTGAGAGCTACTCGCGGACCCTGATCGAACTCGAAAGTATCACGGATGTCAGATACAAACGTATTTACTTATTCGGTGGCGGATCGCAAAACACGCTGCTCTGCCAGTTGACGGCTGACACGCTCAATCGTGAAGTTGTTGCCGGTCCGGTAGAGGCTACCGCAATGGGAAATTTACTCATTCAGGCCCGCACCATGGGAGATTTTTCGAGAGGTACCGGCATTCGCGATATCGCCGTAAACTCAAGTGATCTGAACGTATATTTCCCCGATTCTCACTCAATATGACCCACATGGATACGCAGACCCATCCCTCTTCTTTAACGTTCTTCGAAAATCTCTGGGATGACGCTGTTGCTGATGAGCTCGATCCGGTTGAGAGACTCGTATACAGATCAAACCTGTTGGGCAGCGACTGGAGAATCACGAATACCGGTGGCGGCAATACGTCCTCGAAACTGAATCAGACTGATCCCCTGACAAATGAGATTGTCGAGGTTCTTTGGGTGAAAGGCTCAGGAGGCGATCTGCGGACGGCAAAACGAGAAAACTTTGCGTCACTTTATCAGGACAAGCTACTCGCTCTGCAGCAGATCTACGGCGGGTTTATGGTTCGGGGGCCGAAAACGCCGGCGGAGGACACTATGGTGTCGATGTACGCGCATACAACATTTAATCTGAATCCGAGACCACCGAGCATCGACACACCGCTTCACTCCTATATTCCGCATGCTCATGTCGATCACATGCATCCGGTTTCCTGTATCGCCATCGCGACGGCTGAAAACGGTCCGGAACTGACGCGAGAAATCTACGGAGAAGAAATTCAGTGGGTCGACTGGCAGCGGCCTGGTTTCGAACTTGGGCTTGCGTTGCAGGAAGTCTGCGAGAAGCATCCGGAGGCACGTGGTGTCATTCTGGGTGGCCACGGTTTGATCAACTGGGCGGACGACGACAAGGAATGTTACCTCCTGACACTCCGTCTTATCGATCAAGCGGCCAGATATATTGATCAGTTTGATGAAGGACAGAAAACACTGGGGGGCCTCAGACACGCTGTGCTTGATGAGGAATCAAGAAAATCCGTACTGGTTCAGCTACTGCCTTGGCTTCGAGGACGCCTGAGTCGAAACGCACGTCTGATTGCCACTGTCGAAATGAGCGACAACGTACTGGACTTTGTGGGCGCCCAGAAAGCACCGGAATTGGCGGAACTTGGGACGTCTTGTCCGGATCATTTTCTGAGGACAAAGATCAAACCGCTGTACGTGGATTGGAATCCTGATGCGGAAGACATCGACGAGTTAAAAGCCAAACTCGACGAAGGACTGGCCCAGTACAAAAAGGACTATACGGCCTATTACGATTCCTGCAAGCGTGATGACTCCCCTTCTATGCGTGGCGGAGATCCAACAGTATTTCTGATTCCCGGGATCGGCATGATAGGGTGGGGGAAGTCGAAGAGTGAAAGCCGCGTAACGGCCGAGTTTTTCAAGTGTGCGATCGAAGTAATGCGTTGCGCAGAAGCGGTTTCAAGGTATACCGCGCTTCCCCGACAGGAGGCATTTGATATCGAATACTGGGCGCTTGAGGAGGCCAAACTGAGGCGGATGCCAGCCGAAAAAGAACTTGCGCGTCAGATTGCTTTGATAGTCGGAGCAGGGAGTGGAATCGGCCGCGTGGTTGCGGAGCGCTTGATTCAGGAAGGGGCAGTTTCGGCGGCCGCAGACCTGAATCACGAAGCGGCGAAGACAACGGCAAATGAATTGCTTGCCAGCTTTGGGACGGGAATCGGCGTTTCCGGGACTGGACTTTCAGCGGCTGCTGACGTTGTAGCCCTTAAAATGGACATCACCGATCGGAAATCCATTCGAACTGCACTTGAAGACGTCATTATTACGTATGGCGGACTTGACCACGTTATCGTCACATCTGGCATTTATGTCAGTTCTGACAATACGGGAAAGATTCCAGACCAAAGTTGGGAAGACTCTTTTCGTGTGAATGTAACGGGCTTTTATTTGCTTGCAGATGAAGCTATGAAGATATGGGAGGCACAAGGTCTCTCGGGAAGCATGGTCCTGACGACCAGTGTAAATGCCGTTGTTCCGAAGGCAGGCAGTTTTGCGTATGACGCGAGCAAAGCCGCTGCCAACCATCTGGTCCGGGAATTGGCCGTTAGCCTGGCTCCTCTCATTCGGGTGAATGGCGTAGCACCGGCATCAGTGGTAGAGGGTAGTTCCATGTTTCCGCGTGATCGCGTCATCGCATCGCTAGCTAAATATGGACTGCCACATGATGACAGTGACGATACAGAAGTGCTTCGACGTCGCCTTTCGGAATTCTATGCCGAACGTACCCTCACGAAGAAGTCCATTTCGCCGAAAGACCAGGCCGAAGCGATCTTCCTGCTCGTGAGTGAGCGACTGGGCAAAACGACAGGACAGATCATCAACGTCGACGGCGGGCTTCCGGAAGCGTTTTTGCGCTGAAGCAGGCTTCGAAAGGTTCGGGCGGGTAACAAAGAACGACCCTCAAGCGAAGACAAGTGACGGCGGATCACCCTCGAGCAGAATAAAGAACGACCGTGTGTCTCCGAGGTCCTTGCGCCCCGACCACCAGGGATTGCTCAATGTCCGCCGTTTTCGACGGACCCGCGATAAATATCCCGAACTTCTCTTCGTCGATTCGCAGCCTGTTATATGCGTCATGCATGGTGGCAACAATCTGGGCTTGATCCAGAAGAATGATCAGATGTTCAGCCAGAAACGGTGCCGCCCGAACTACAAGTGATGATTCTGTGACCCAGATGGCTCCATTTTCAACCACTCCAAACTCACCACGACAGAGGAAAATATCCAAGGGATGAAGGTTTTTCGGGTCCGTCTCTGGTTGAATCGGCAGATTACCGAATGCAATCTCCGGAACCGTCGACACGATTCTCCCAGCTGATCCGTATCGGTCCAGAAGCAGCGCTTCAAC
>SMXL01000098.1 GCA_004356385.1 Bacteroidota bacterium | reverse complement strand
TAGAACCTCTTGCCGATCGCATACTGGGTCGCGTGTCTGTCCACGACGTGAACGATCCGCTTACCGACGAAATCTTAGTTGCCGCAAACGACCTCATTGATGAAGAGAAGGCACGTTCTATTGCTGAAACGTCAATCGAAGAAGTCGAAATTCGATCGGTTCTTACGTGTGAGTCGCGGCGGGGCGTTTGCGCGCTCTGCTACGGAAGGAATCTGGGAAGCGGACGTCTTGTTGAAACAGGCGAGGCGGTCGGGGTCGTCGCTGCTCAGTCGATTGGTGAGCCTGGAACGCAGCTCACGCTACGAACTTTCCATATTGGTGGTACGGCGAGTAGAATCTCGGCTGAGAGTACCATCCAAACCAAGTTCGCCGGCAAGGTCAAATATGAGAACTTGCGTACGGTCACCTATAAGGATGCAGACGAAACCAAGGAAGTGGTGCTTTCTCGCCAGGGTGAAGTGAGGATCATGGATCCAAATGAAGCGAGCAGACAGCTTATTTCTTATCTGATCCCCTACGGCGCTGAATTGCTTGTCGCCAAGAACCGCAAGGTGGAGAAAGGTCAGGTATTGGCCAGCTGGGATCCGTACAACAGTGTCATCATGTCCGAAGTGACCGGTGGTGTTGACTATCAGGACATCGTCGAGGGTACGACATTCCGCGAGGAGTCTGACGAGCAGACCGGATATAAGGAAAAAGTCATCATCGAGAGCCGTGAGAAAACGCTCACGCCCGCGATTATGATCAAGTCCAAGGATGGAAAGGTTCGGGAGTATCCGATTCCGGTTCGCGCCCGTATCCAGGTAGACAAAAAGGATCACGTTGAGGCAGGACATATCCTGGTTAAAATTCCTAGACAATCTGCCAAAACGCGAGATATTACAGGAGGTCTGCCGCGCGTAACCGAGTTGTTCGAGGCTCGCACACCAGCGGATCCCGCGGTGGTTACAGAAATCGATGGTCTCGTCAAATTCGGCGGAAGAAAGCGTGGATCGCAAGAAATCATCGTCACCAGTAGAGACGAATCCGAATCGAAGACGTATCTGGTTTCGTTGACGAAACACAGACTCGTTCACGAAAATGACTTCGTTCGTGCCGGTGAACAGCTCTCCGATGGGCAAGTCTCGCCGCAAGATATTCTGTCCATTTTGGGGCCTCGAGCTGTGCAGGAGTATCTGGTCAACGAGATTCAGGAAGTGTATCGACTTCAGGGGGTAACCATCAATGACAAGCACATTGAGACTATTGTGCGTCAGATGATGCAGAAAGTGAAGGTGGTCGATGCGGGCGATACCAAGCTTTTGGAAGCTGACTTGGTAGATCGTTTCGTAATGGAGGATAAGAATGATCGATTGTACGACAACTTTGTGATCACCAATCCTGGTGACTCCGACCTTCAGCTTGGCGAGGTAGTTGACCGACGAAGACTAAGGGAGGTTAACTCGCGAATGACCCGGCAGGATATGAAGCAGGCAGAAGTACGAGATACACAGCCAGCCGTCGCAGAGCCGGTACTGTTGGGGATCACTCAAGCTGCCCTTTCGACGGACTCGTTTATCTCGGCGGCCTCGTTCCAGGAAACAACGAAAGTGCTTACGGAAGCGGCCATCTCGGGGAAAGTCGATCCGCTCTACGGTCTCAAAGAAAATGTGATTGTCGGACACCTGATACCAGCGGGTACAGGTCAACGGGCGTTCCGCGATATCATCGTAGGTTCGAAAACCGAACTCGAAGAGCTTCAGGCGACCCTTGGCACAGATGCGGTTGAAGACGCGACGGCAGGAACCGGATCGCCTTCGACGGTCGAGGCTTAAATCGTTGATATCTTGGTGCGTGTCGTATCGGTTGGGCATGTAGATGCCCAACCGGGCGGATCTGAATTGTTTGATCTGAATTATTTGATCTGAATCGACTGGCTCTGACCCGGTCGGAAGCCGAAAGATGATATGATCCGCCTTGGGATTATCGGTACGGGTTCGATGGCAGATGTGCACGCCGAGGCATTCGATCAGATCGAAGGCGTTCAGTGTACGGCCTGCTGTGATTTGGATCTGGAGCGGGCGTCGTTATTCGCGAAAAAGTTCAAGATTCCGAACGTGTATTCGGATTCGTCAGAATTGATCAATGACGATAAGATCGATGCGGTGAGTATCGTCACGTCCGATCGTTCCCATTCGCCAATCGCACTGGAAGCCCTCAGTAAGCGCTTGCATGTTTTTTGTGAGAAGCCCCTTGCCACCTCGGTGGCGGACGCAGATCGCATGGTCAATGCGGCCCACGAGGCGGGCGTTATCCATATGGTCAATTTTTCCTATCGACGTTCATCGGCATTGTTGGCGGCAAAGGAAATGGTAGAAAGTGGAGAAATCGGGAGATTACTTCACGTCGAAGCTCACTACCTGCAGTCGTGGCTCGTCTCAAAAGCCTGGGGGGATTGGCGCGAGGACGATACGTGGCTCTGGCGATTGTCGACGAACCACGGAAGTGGGGGTGTTTTGGGTGATATCGGGGTGCACATGCTCGACCTCGTAACTTATTGCGCTGGAAACGTTGACTGGCTTCGATGCGATCTTCGAACGTTCAACAAAGCCCAAGGAAATCAAATCGGCGAGTATGAACTGGACGCAAATGACTCTGCCGTACTGACGCTGTCATTCCAGAATGGGGCGCTCGGCACGCTCAGCATGAGTCGCTGGGCCACGGGCCACCTGAATTCGATCGGGGTGTCTCTACACGGGGACAAAGGGGCAATTCGAATCGATTTGGACAGATCGTACGAGACTTTGGAGTGTTGCATCGGAGAAGACGTTGATGAAGCGATCTGGAGGGCAACTGAGTTTGAACCGGCTCCATCCAATTTCGAACGGTTTGTTCACAGCATCCAAACAGGCGTTCCCGAAGAGCCTGGATTCGACAGAGGAGCGTATGTCCAGAAGCTCTTGGATTCCGCTCATCGTTCTGATGCCAAAAAGGAACCGATCCAACTGAATTCGTAGCGCGTGCCGGATTTAATCGCCCGGATTAGCTATGAAATCACCGCCACGGCATCGTTTCAGGTAGTTCAGCGCAAAGACCTGGCCGGTCATTTCCAATTCATCCCGGAAGACTGGGTCGTGCCAACCCTCGATATCTATGGACCCCTGGTAGCCTCCGGCTCTCAGTTCAGACAAAATATCCGTCCAGTCCGTGTCTCCGAAACCCGGAGTACGATGGTGTGCGAATCTTTTTGAGCCCCCGATACCCGTTTCTCGGACCGTATCCATGTGAATCGAGGCGCACTTCCCGTGGACATGCTTAATTTTACCGACCCAGGTCCGAAGCTGTGGAAGCGGGTCAATCAGGTTGATCATTTGGTGGCATGGCTCCCATTCCAGTCCCACGTGTTCTTGGGGAAGCTTTTCGAACATGAGCTCCCAGGCGTCGGGACCGTGGGCAATGTTCCAATCACCCGTATTCCAATCCCCACCCATCGAACAATTCTCAAATCCAATGGTCAGGCCTTTCTCTCCGGCATAATCGACGATCGGAGCGAACACTTCAGAAAAGATGGGGATGGATTCGGGAATGGGTTGATCAGTTATTCGCCCGGTAAAACCGCAAATAGCATGTGCCCCGAACGCGGCCGAATTCTCTATGAGACGAGACCAGCTTTCTCGGGTTTGAAGGCCCTCTTCGGAGTCAAGAAGAGGATTTCCGTATACGCCCAGTGAGCTGATTACAGCGTCAGATCCATCCAATACGGACAGGATTTGATCGGCAAGAGCGGGCAGGTCCAGGTCGTGAACGGAAGAACCGAACGTCAATTGAAACGACTCGAATCCGTGGACGAGAATCCTAGCGATATACGCTGCGGGATCGGAGATAGTGGCATCTACGAGTGTTCCGATTCGGATCGATTTGAGTGGGTTCGAGGTCATCAGGGTTTCTGGGTGGTGTGGGTCGGTCACGCGTTTCGCGACACAACGGAGAATACTAAATCCAGGTCAATCAGGGGAGCCGTTCAGGTGCCTGCCCCAGCAATGCACAAGTGCTTTTGTATAGACGAGAGAGTGTTCCAGGTTTTCAACGGTATTCCACTCGAATCGGCTGTGGTAATCATATCCACCGTTGAACACGTTGGGAGTGGGCAATCCTTTCTCAGATAATCGCGCGCCGTCGGTTCCTCCCCGAACAATTTCTACCTCCAAATCAATTCCCAAATCTGAAGCCGCTTCGAAGGCAAGCTCAACGGTGCGGAAATCCAGATCCTCTATATAAGACCGCATATTCTTGTACTGATCGGTGATTTCGAGAGAAATATCAGCCCCGGGATACTCGTTTCTCTTTTGGTCGACCAGAGACTCGACGAACTGCTTTCGATTCGACAGGCCGGAGTCCGAAAAATCGCGCAGGATGATTTGGGCAGACGCTTCGGTTACATCACCCGACGAAGTGGTGTGAGCGTGATAGTAACCTTGTCTGTCTTCCGTGCTCTCTGGCGCCTCGTCCGCGGGAAGTGACGAGACGATCTCGGCCAGGATTCGTACCGCGTTGACCAATACTCCTTTCGCATATCCGGGATGAACCGATCGCCCCGTTACTTTGATCTGGGCGGCGGCTGCGTTAAAGGTCTCAAAAGAAATCGTATTAATTCCGCTACCATCGAGTGTGTAGGCGACCGACGCCCCCAATTTTTCGAGATCCAGATGATCAACCCCGCGACCGATTTCTTCATCAATTGTAAAACACAGTCGCACGGTGGGTCGGGGGGAAGAGTCTTTGAGAATATCTTCCGCCAACTGGATCAAGATGGCGACTCCTGCTTTGTCGTCACTGCCCAGCAGAGTCGTTCCGTCACTTGTAATCAGGTGTTCACCTCGATGCTTCAACAGCGCAGGTTGCCGGTCGGGGTCAAGTTTGACCGCTGGATCTCCAGGAAGCTCGACGATTCCCCCGTCATAAGGTGGATGTACGATCGGTTTAACATCCGCTCCTGATTCATCTGGAGCGGTATCCATGTGGGCAAAAAGTGCAAGTACAGTATTTTCGCTATTCGATTCAGCGTTCAGCGTTCCTGGAATTGTGGCCAACACGTAACCGTACTGGTCCATTTCAACATGGTCCAACCCGATGGTTTTCAGCTCCTCCAATAGAACTTCTGCCAAATGCTTTTGCTTCTGGGTCGAGGGCACCGATTCGGAATTCGAGTCTGACTGTGTATCGATTCGAACGTATCGAAGAAACCGTTCTACGACGCTCGGTATCTTGAAATCGGTAGAGGAAGTGGCCATTCGAAAAAATGATGGGGCTGTTGGGCGCGGAATTAGGATTCGGATCGACAAATCACGGAGATCGCTGAAACGATTTCACGCTCACTGGTTCCGCCGGCTGGATGATTGAGCAGTTGCCCGTTTACCACAAACGACGACGAACCTCCGCCGTCCAGGTTCATCGCGTCTTCGGCCCCAAGATCCAGGAGTATCTGTGCCAACCCGATGAGGTCAACGCCTCTACTCCCGGACTGCCGACCGTCGACAACAAGAAG
>SMXL01000097.1 GCA_004356385.1 Bacteroidota bacterium | reverse complement strand
TCCTTGCCATCATGCGCGATGAGCTGACTCCCTATTGGCAATTATTTGCACCTGAGACCATTGATTCTCTGCCATCTACAACATCTGCACAGGATTTCGTCCGACGCTCTTCGTCTGATCCTGCATTCTAAATGACGAGCGCAAGTCAATGGGGTCAATGGATGTCTATTGCGTTAACTCCTTTGATCGCTTACACTTGTTGACCGTTGTGAAAACCGGATTGAAGTGATACAGCGACAAAGGGATCTGTTTGGGGCTCGCGCCCAGATGCGAATACGTTCCCGTCGCGTCAATTACTTACCGCGCAATCGATCTCACTTTTAGAACTTGCATGAAGCCCCACCATGAAAGCCTTGTTCTCACTCATCCTGCCTGTAGCCCTGATTTTGCCAGTCCAAGGACAAACGCCGGACGTGAACCGTCTGTCGCTCGATCTCTATCTGGAAATGGAATCCGTCTCCAATCCGCAGATCTCACCTGACGGAACTGAAATCGCGTATGCGCGCGGACGCATTGACAAGGTGAATGACAATCGTGAATCCGATTTGTGGATCATGAATGCAGACGGAGGAATGAACCGGTTTCTGGTAAATGGGAGTAATCCTAGATGGTCCCCCGGTGGTGAGCGAATCGCATTTACCGCGTCCGGCGAACCGAAGGGCTCACAGATTTTCGTGATGTATCACAACGTGCCTGGGCCGCCAACGCAGATTACACACATTGATCAATCGCCATCAAACGTAACCTGGTCTCCAAATGGCCAGCAAATCGCGTTCTCAATGTTTGTCCCCAGCAAAGAGCCGTGGTCAATCGACATGCCCGAGAAGCCTGAAGGAGCTAAATGGACGGAATCGCCCCGGATTATACAGAGCCTCGTATATCGCCGAGACCGCCGAGGATTCCTTGAAGAAGGCTTCACTCACCTCTTCGTTGTCCCCGCCGAGGGAGGAACACCGCGACAACTAACCAGCGGCGACTGGAATCATAGTGGCATCTCCTGGAGCCGGGCTAGCGAGAAGATTTTCTTTTCCAGCCTCCGGGTTCCAAATGCGGAGTATGCCTGGCGCGAGTCTGAAATCTATTCCGTGGACGTTCATTCGGGTGACATCGCACAACTTACAACGAGAATCGGACCCGATTCCGGACCGGTAGTATCTCCAAACAATCAACTCATCGCATATTCCGGATACGATTTTACCGACGATACCTATATCGAAAGGAAGCTTTATGTGATGGATATAGATGGCTCAAATCCACGCGAGCTGGCAGCAAGTCTTGATCGCTCACCAAGCGGTCTTATCTGGTCTGAAGATAATTTCGGAGTCTATTTCAATGCCAACGACTCGGGCACAAGGAACTTTTATTTCGCTTCTGTCGACGGGTCCGTACGGAAAGTGACCGACGGAAGTCATATGCTGACCGTTACAGACGTGGACAAAAATGGGCACGCAGTCGGTGTGCTGGCGAATCCTCATCAAACGTCGCTTCTTGTCTCCTTTGATACCAGCCAACCACTCATTGCTACGCTACTTGACGTCAACGAAGACATTTTGGAACGCCTTGATCTGGGTGAGGTCGAGGAAATCAACTACAAATCCGTCGACAACTTTGATATTCAGGGTTGGGTGATCAAACCTCCTGATTTCGACCCGGGCCAGAAATACCCTCTCATCCTGGCTATCCACGGAGGCCCACACAGCATGTATAATGTGGGATTCAATTTTTCGTGGCAGGTTCATGCCGCGAAAGGATTCGTAGTCCTTTATACCAATCCGAGGGGCTCGTCCGGATACGGCAGCTCGTTCGGTAACGCGATCAAAAACGCATATCCCGGCAAAGACTACGACGATTTGATGAACGGCGTGGACGAGGTCATTTCAAAGGGCTATGTTGATGAGAACAACTTGTTTGTATATGGTTGCAGCGGTGGGGGCGTGCTTACTTCATGGGTTGTGGGGCATACGACGCGTTTCGCAGCGGCGTCCGCCAATTGTCCGGTCACGAACTGGCTCTCGTTTGTAGGTACAACCGATGGCGCGAACTGGTACCGGAACTTTGAAAAGCTCCCTTGGGAAGATCCGTCCGAACATCTTCGTCGATCCCCGTTGATGTACGTTGGAAATGTGGAGACACCGACGATGCTGATGACGGGCGTCAACGACCTGCGCACGCCAATTACTCAGACAGAAGAGTACTACCAGGCGCTGAAAGTGCTGAAGGTCGACACAGCGATGCTTCGCTTCAACGACGAATTCCACGGCACGAGCTCGAACCCTTCCAATTACCTTCGAACCCAACTTTACCTACACTACTGGTTCAATAAATATCGTCGTGAGCCGGAATCAGGAACGAATTGAACCACACTACTGCCCACGGATGAGATATTCCTCCTCCTCTTCGGAGGCCCACACGTCCCAGACTTCTGTAACGAGCGCCTGCAATTCTTTCGTCTTTTGAGGAAGAATTAGAAGATCTTCCCAATCCGAAATCCCATCCGGATCCGACCCGGATTCTTGCAGGATGAAGGACTCGTCGGTTGACGATAGATGGGTTTCCCAGTCGTCGTCGGGAATGAAACCTAAAACGAGGGTATCTCCTCTCACGTCGTATCTAAAGAAGAGATGGGCTGGTAGGATCGGATACGGGAGGGTATCTCCCTCAGCTTCTGACATCCCCGGGGAGATATCTAAAAACGTCCGGGTACCAAGGTTAAGCGTATACCCCGTCCCAGTGATCGCTCCCTCTTCGCCCGCCGACCAAGTGTATTTGAACCCGAATTCTCCGGCCCTTTCTACGACCAGTATCGATTCGTCATCAAAATCCCACCTCCCAAATATCGTTGAATCTGCAAAAACGTTTTCGTCCGTGTATATCGGAAACAATGCGTACGGGGGCGTTTCACAAGCAGTAAGCCCGACGGCGAGTAGAATCGGAAGAATATATGCTTTTGACATTGAGCACCTCTCGAGATTTCTGTTCAACCAAAGCTCCAGGTGAATCCAAATGATGATAGCGTAATTCGAGTCATCCGTCTATAAGGCACTGTTTGACTCGCACCGTGGAATTGCCTATCCTTTTTCCAGTGTGGTTACATCTGGCCCTTTGTCGTAAGCGCGACCCTGTCGGGAGGCAGCCATGATTCGAGAAAACTATTCGTATCAACGTCTGGAAGCTAATTCTTTGCTTCTTATAGGTCTGACGATTGCCCTGTTGGCAGGGATAATTCCATTGAAAGTGGCTGCTCAGGACCCACTCAGCGAGTCTGAACAAGTCATTCACGTGCTTAACAGGTTGGCCTATGGGCCACGACCCGGCGATATTGAACGCGTCCTATCGACGGGTATTTCAGCCTACATAGAGCAGCAGCTCTTCCCGGAGACCATACCGGATCCGATCGCAGAGAAAATACTTGCTGACTATGAAATTGTCGGAATGACATTCGGTGAATTGGTCGCGTATGATCGGCCAGCAATCACCTCCATGTCTAACCGTCGGCGCTTTAGTGTACAGCAGAGAGCCCAGCTCGCTGAAGAGCTGATGGCGGATAAAACATCGAGCGGTGGCTCGAAAAAATCGGATCAAAGAATAGCTGCACGAAGAAATCTCCTGAATCCCGATATCGCCGCAGAAGTAATCCTAAGGAATCAACCCGAAAGTGCGGTCGAACTGGTCGATGTTCGACTCCTACGGGCGATTTATAGCGAACGTCAGCTCTTGGAGATGATGGTAGATTTTTGGGCGAATCACTTCAATGTCTTCTTAGCGGATTTCTACCTGTCTGCCGACTATACCCAAAATGTCATCCGTCCGAACGCGCTGGGAAAGTTCGAAGATTTACTGGTCGCAACAGCCACTCATCCTGCTATGATGTACTACCTCGATAATTGGCTGAGTGCGGCGTCTGCAGAGACAGTAAAGAGCAGGCTCGATCGAGGACACGAAGTGTATCCCGGCAATAAAGAACGACGTTCGCTAGCGATGCGAAAGCGGAGACCGTTTTTCGATCAGGCGACGGGTCTAAATGAAAATTATGCTCGCGAACTCATGGAGCTTCATACCGTCGGTGTAAATGGTGGCTACACCCAGGAGGACGTAATTCAAGTCGCAAAAAGCTTCACAGGCTGGACCATTGACAGTATCAGAGGTAGCGAATCTGAAGGAGAGTTCATGTTTGACCCACTCCTTCACGAAGGGGGCGACAAAAAAGTTCTCGGCGAAACGATCCCGGCGGGGGGGATGGACGAAGGGATGCAAATTCTAAAGCTGCTTGCGCAGCATCCATCTACTGCGCGATTTATCTCCACGAAGCTGGTCCGGCGGTTTGTCGCAGACGATCCGCCCCAGGAAATCATCGAACTGGCCAGCCAGGCGTTTACACGTACAGGCGGTGATATTCGAGAAGTATTAAGAGCAATTTTTACAGCTCCCAGTTTCTTCTCGCCGGAGTATTACTTCGGAAAGGTGAAAAAGCCGATCGAACTGGTCGCGAGTGCCATGCGCGCTGTAAGCGCGGATATCGATGGTGGATCATTCGAACCCATGTCCTATCTGAACCGCGTCACAAGACAAATGGGCGAACCGCTTTATAGGCATCTTGCCCCTGACGGTTTTCCAGACGTAGCTTCAGCCTGGATTAGTACCAACACACTATATCTACGTATGGAATTTGCGATCGATCTCAGCACGGGCAAGATTCCTGACGTCAGTGTTGATATCGACGCGGCACAATCACTGATTAAACAACTTGATTTTCCGGAACCAACATCTTCTCAGTTCGCTGGTGTTCGTTCGCTTGCCCAACAGATGGAAGACAATATGATGCAGAATTCAGATATGATGCAGATGGACGCTATGCAGGCGAACATGATGCAAGGGTCTGAGCCATCATCTCAGTCAAAAGAGATCCTCGACACGCGCGTGTTAGCGACGGTCGTGGCCCTGGGTTCACCTCGGTTTCAAAACCGGTAACGTACTCGAAATCCTGAGTAAAGCGCTCGAGCCAATCTTTGGAAAAGTTCATGAACTCGGGTCGCATTGTGCTCAATAAATCGGTGTCACCGGCAAGCTTGTTACTTTTGATCGGTTCATATCGACCAGGAGCAATGTTGCCGTAACCAAACCCGATGACGTTTCAACCGTCAGAGTGCCCTTGAATTCGGAGATTTCTGCTCGAGGAAAGAGGTCTTCAATTCGTTTCGCTACGTACCCATTAGCAGATAAATTGAAAGTACTTTTCCCTCGACGGACTGGCGCGCCATTCATCCCGCGAAGAACCAATTCGAGGGAAGTAGCTCCGCCTGTATTGTGGATGGCGACCAGGGTCGAGAATCCGGCCGCTTCGCTCCGGCTCACGGGAGATATAAAATTCTGAATGGGACTGCCAGTCCCTGTGCTTCCAATTCCGATTCCCGGAACTGAGAATCTCAGTGATCCTCCTCCATATCCCTCTTTGAATATTGCCCGGGCACTTCCTTCAACAATGGTTCCGGAATCATTTGTCATAAAGACCGCCGCTCGAGCTGCAGGAATTGCAAACGGAACTCTGGAAACGCTTCCATAGCCGATCACATCAAAATCCATACTGCTTCCGTCTTTGGAAAGAAATTCCAAATTCCCTTCAGCCCTTCGATCGGAAGAATTGATGAGAATAATCATCGTTTGAGCTTGATCACCGCCAGTAATCCGGGTGAAATAAAGGTCTTTCGCTGCCGGAGCCAAATGAAGAGGAATAACGGGGAGAGCGACAACATCGGCGATGCCAGGCCCGGTGAGAAATACCGTTCCTCCGATAGTTCCCCCTTGGATCACCAGAGTACCATTGACGACGTCCGGCGTTTTAAGAAAATCTCCTACATAACCCGCCAAACGACCATTGGCTGGAATATCAACCTCCGTAGCCTCAACCTCTCCTTCAGCATTCGTACTGAGCGTTATTTTCAGGGCCGAAACCGCACCGCCGTTCACTATCGATATAGCGGTATCTATCCCTCTCGCTCGATCGATGACAACCGGTACAATAAAATCATTGGCGAGTATACTTTCAGGAGCTCCGGCAGTCGTCAGGCTGAGATCAGCGCCCTGACTCACTCCCCCAAATGGTTTTTCGCCGAATACCTTCGCCCAGAATGACGACGAGCCGACCATATCCAGGTCGAGACGACCCAGTCTTGGAATTTCGAACTCAAAGCGGCTGTCTTCAGGCTCTCCATTTACGGACACGTGAATCGGAGCACCGTCGTGATTAAAAAACTCTATCCAACCGCTGCTTGAGCCGTCCGTAGAAGGATTGATTAGCTGAAGTGAAGGCCTATCGTCGACACTCTTTTCAGGGATCGTGAATAGATGAGAGTACAGAACGCTTTCCACCCTCGTCAGGCTAAATATCCCTCCCGT
>SMXL01000096.1 GCA_004356385.1 Bacteroidota bacterium | reverse complement strand
TTGGCCTTCGAGTTGAAAATAATTTTTAAGATCGAGCTGGCCAGAAGGGGCTACGGTGACGGCAAAATAGATGGGTCGCTTCCAGCCCTGTTGGGCGTTCGTCATGAGCATGTTGAGCGCCACCTGATCAGCGCCGTACAGCAGATTGATGACCTCTGGTTCCGTCTGGTAGGGGCGGCCGTTAAGTTGCCATTTCATGGGGCTCTGTATTTTACTCGAATCCTCGAGCTGAACTCGTACTTCGCCGGAGTTCAGAAGTAACTTTTTGTCGACCGGGAGTTCCATGATCGATGGCGGCCAGCCGATGATCGCCAGCTCATCAATCAGTTTATCACTCATCGTAATCGGTAGAGGACTGGAATCCCGCGACCACTGATTTTTTAGCTGACGTACATACCAAGGCGTGTTGAGCAACGATAAATTCGTCACACGAACGTCCTGGCGGAGTCCTTCCACCTCCTGCATGTACCAGAGCGGAAAGGTGTCGTTATCTCCGTTCGTGAATACGATCGCATTCTCCTCCAACGAGATGAGCATGTTATAGGCGTAATCGCTTGCGACGTATCGACCGGAGCGATCGTGATCGTGATAGTTTACGATCAGCATCAAAAGCGGGACGACAGCAAAGACAATTGCTGCTGTCACGATATTCACATAACGCACCACATCTTGACGGCCAAATTTTTCCTTTACTACTTCAGAAATGAGTTGAATGAGTCCCGTGGCACCAATTCCGATCCAGATACTGAACGCGAAAAAACTGGCCACATAGGAATAGTCTCGCTCTCGTGGTTGGAGCGGCGTTTGATTGAGATACAGGATGATTCCGATTCCCGTTATGGTGAACAGGACCAGGACTGCGAACGCTCGACGCCAATCTTTCAAAAAATGAAACGCAACGCCGATCAGGCCGAGCAACAAGGGAAGACCGTAGAAGACATTTTGCCCGGCTCGTTCGCTCGGCGTTTGGAAATAATATGGAGCGGTCTCGGCGCTGCTCAACCCCGTAATGGCGGGAGCATCCTGTTCGTCGCTCGCCCGACCCACGAAGTTCCATAGGAAATATCGGACATACATTTGTCCGATCTGATACTGCCAAAAATATTCCGAATCCGAAGAATAGTTACCGTAGTACCGAACGTGAGTGGGATCCGGAGAATACCTGCGAGGAAACCAGACTTCCCTGGCTGAATCAATCTTTCCGGTGCGGTTGTCATACGTGGGGCCCTTCAGCAGCGGAGTGTCCCCGTACTGCTCCCTTCTTAAATAAGAAATGATGGCTTCGACGGTCTCGGGGTCGTTCTCGTCGATGGGCGGATCCGCGGCACTACGAATAAAAATGACCGCATAAGTCGAATAACCGATAAGAACCATCGTAGCACACAACAGAATCAGGTTTACAGCCTGCATTCTTTTTTTATTCGTGTAGTAGATCGCCAGGCTCAAGCCTCCGATAAAAAGAAAGAGAGAAAAGGCTGGAGAGCCGCTTTCCCCGATCACAGCCGGTAGCCACTGTACGATTCCCGGGTACACGGCGAGGAACGCGATGGACGACACAATTCCTGCAGACACGAGGCCAAAAATTCGCTGCCTCGTGTTCCACTCCCTTTTATCGAATTCGACAAAAAAGACGATGAGGGCGATAAAGAAAATGGCTAACAGGTTTAGTAGGTGAACTCCGATGGCCAGTCCAAAAAGGTAGGCGATGAGAATCAGATATCGATTGGCAACGAGTCCGAACGGGTGCTGACCACCCTTCAGTTGCGCCTCCTCTTTAGCAGCCTGCTCTCTCCAGCGCAAGATCAGCCAGACAACGGCTGATGTAAAGAGCATCGACATGGCGTAAACTTCAGCTTCCACGGCGTTGAACCAGAAAGAGTCGGATACCGCAAACGTGCAGGCTCCTATTACGCCGCCAAACAATGCGGTGAATCGATCGTTATCGGACCATGAAGTTTGATCCCCCTGCCAATCTGCTATCAGGCGAACGATGATGAGATGCAGCAATAAAATTGTAAACGCACTCGACAGGACCGACATAAGGTTGATCGACAACGCCACATATTGGACCGGGACAAACATAGAGAAGAGTCGTCCGAGCAACATATAGAACGGCGCTCCTGGAGGGTGGGAGACCTGGAGTCTGTTGGCGATCGCAATGAACTCACCCGCGTCCCAGAACGACGTGGTTGGTGCCACGGTCAGCAGATAGAGTACCAACGCATACAAAAAGACAGCGCCAGCTACAATTTTGTCGGTGCGTTTCCAGTTCATCGTGATTGATTCCCGTGGTTCCAGATATGCATGATACCCGTGGTTCCAGAAAGGGGCCCCAATTCGGACGTCCGGGTCGACTCGCGCTATGAACGCGACCGTGTCATCTTTGATTCAGAGTTGGGAAGTGCCCTATCGATCAACAGTTGAAGGCGGTGGCGCGTGTCCAATTCCGGCAAGAACAACTACAATTTCGCCCCTGACGCGCTCTTTTCCGGAGGCCCATTCATTCAATTCTGCGAGAGAACCACGATAGTACGTTTCGAATTTTTTAGAGATCTCTCGACAAACAACCGCCTGTCGCTCCGACCCGAAGACGTCCGCCATCTGTTGAAGAAGTTTGTGAAGTCGACGCGGCGATTCGAAAAAAATCATGGTCCGATCTTCACTTGCGAGGCCTTGAAGTTTTTTTAGCCGCCCTTTTTTTGTTGGAAGGAATCCTTCGAACAAAAAGCGGTCTGCGGGGAGACCGCTCGCAGTGAGCGCTGGAATGACTGCGTTAGGTCCCGGCAATGACTCGACACGAATTCCCGCGGCGATGCCTGCTCTAACGAGAAGAAATCCAGGGTCAGAAATGCCTGGAGATCCTGCATCCGTTACGAGGGCGATAGAGGTACCTGTCTTCAGTTTTTCAATGAGCACAGGTGTTTTCCTATGTTCGTTGTGAAGATGGAAGCTCGTTTTTCGCGTCGTGATACCGTATTCGGAAAAGAGGACGGAAGAGGTTCGCGTGTCTTCGCAGGCAATCAGGTCCACTTGTTTT
Organism: Bacteroidota bacterium; assembly: GCA_004356385.1. Next base: position 9,249 of record SMXL01000096.1, on the reverse strand, counting down.
AGAACCGTGACGGCCCGGAACGTCATATCTGCAAGGTTACCGATTGGAGTTGGCACCAAAAAAAGAATTCCTTTGTCAGCCATGTGAGTTCACTTTCGGGCGTCCACAACTCCTGAAGCCGGATCGGTTGACAGGGTCTTGGAAGTGCGGGTCTTTCGAAGGCGTAGGTTTCTCCACTCGAACGTCATGTAAGCCGCGAGTCCGAGACCCAACAGCCCGGTTACGATGTTTCCAGCCCACATTCCCATCCATGGATCCAGGAGATCTCGATCGGCGAGTTTTTCTCCATTCACCAGCGTTACCCAGTAGAAGATAAATATGCCAACGGCAGCAGCGGCGGCCACTCCTAGGCCTCCGCGCCGAATGATCAGTCCGAGCGGAGCACCGAGAAGGATGAATATCAGACAGGCCAGAGCGATCGAATCCTTCTTGTGCAATTCGACGCGGTATCTGTCGGCTGAATTGTCCAGAAAATCTACGTCGCTCCGGATTCCCTCGATGCGGGATTGCGTCATGCGCGCATTCTGCAGCGCAACCGTGAGAACATCCTCCGTTTTGGATCGATCCCGTGACTCCCCAGCCGGCGTTCTTGCTGCATCCGGGATGATACCTGGATACAATGTGCGACTCCCCGAAAGACTGGATACAGACTGGCCGGTACCTAACCTGGCCGTCAAGTCTCTCAAATGCTGTCTTTTTTCAGCGATATTGACGACCAGCGAGTCCACCAGACGACTCATGACACTGGAACGCATGGTTCGATCCCCTCGTCTCCTTGACGACGGATCCGATCTCTCAAACGACAGATCTTCTATAGATAACTGAAGCCGATGTCTGTCAAAAGTCAACCGTTCGTAGCGATCGGTCGAGCCGCTTCCGGGTGGCTGGCGTCTGTGAATTTCGCCGTCGAACAGTTCCAGATTGATCGACGTACCGGTCCCGGCCGGCTCGATCCGGCCGCTTCGTGCGGATATTTCAGACCGGTATCTTGCACCGTCGGTGTAATCAAAGATTGTGATGTCTCGAAGCTCGTTAGGGTTATCCTGCGGTATGTCTCTTACCAGGATTTTGTACTGATCTATGCCGTCATAAAACACACCCGGCCTCAGATCGAACCCAGGCTTGGTCGCACGAATATCCATCCAGAGTGCAGACGCCCGGAAATTTGCTTCCGGGAGAATTTCGTTGTTGAAATACAGCATGAAGCTAGCGGCAACGACGCCTACGAGCAGTACAGGCCAGACAATTTGTGGGAATGAAACACCCGACGACTTCATGACCGCATAGGCATTCGTATCCACGAGCTTACTAAACGTCATCAGTGTGGCAATCAGGATGGACATGGGCACGGCCAGGACCAGCATGTAGGCGAGATTGAAGCTTACCAATTCGACGAAGATCAGCGGAGGAAGCCCTTTTCCTACCAGATCCGGTAAGTACTTGATGAGAAACTGCATCACCAGAAGAAACATCAGCGTCGCGAGCGCGGCCAGGATTGGCCCCGGCAACATCCGAAGGATCATTCGGTGAAATATGCTCATCTTTTACGGATTCAGGGTTCGTAATCCAGGCAGACTCCATCCTGCCACCTGTAAAGGTACCGCTTCAATTCGAGGAGTACCTATCTTGCGCGCCACCGAAGCGCCAGATACAAAGGATTCTATTCGGCATTTCACTCGATATGGCTCTCAAATCGTTTACGTTTAACCCGTTTTCAACCAACTGTTTCGTCGTGGAAAGCGAGGGAGAGGCGGCCATTGTGGATCCCAGTTGTATGACAGAAGAGGAGATCGGCGTCGTAGTAAATTACGTAGAGGCAAGCGGATTGACCGTCAGGCATCTGCTCCTGACTCACGGGCATATCGATCATATTTTTGGCTGCAATGCGCTGTCAGAGGCATTTGGACTTGACTGGCGTATCCATCCCGACGATGTCTTACTCCTCAAAAACGCACCTGTCCAGGCCAAGATGTTTGGTCTGCCGCTCGATACTCCGAATCCGCCTGGAGACGCACTTGTAGAAGGCGATCAGGTAACCTTAGGAAGCATCACCTTCGACGTCGTTCATACTCCCGGTCATTCTCCTGGCTCGGTTTCATTCATCAATCGGGAAGAGAAATACGTGATCGCTGGCGACATTCTATTCCGCGGATCGATCGGAAGAACGGATTTGTGGCAGGGCTCGCTACCGGTGCTGATGCAATCCATCTTCCAGAAAATCGTCCCGCTGGGAAACGACTTTATCGTTTACTCTGGTCACGGCCCAGAGACTACCATTGGCGAAGAAGTTGCAACCAATCCGTTTCTGACCGAGACCGGTGAATTCGGACTTTGAACGGATGAGATCGAAATCTAGCCGAGTGGGCAAAGTCCGAACGAAGGACAGCCTGCTACGGGCCGGTTCCAGCATTTTGGACGGACAAGAAATGGCTGGTCACTTTATCAATCACACGTTCATAGTACGCCTCGTACTTAGGTACGACCAAGCTCGTCTCAAACGTCTCTACCGCTCTTTGACGAGATGCCCGCGACATTTGCTCACGAAGTTCTTCGTCCTCAATCAGGATCCGTGTTTTTGCCGCGAAAGCATCAATATCCTCGAGCGGGCACAGATATCCAGTCTCCCCGTCGACGATCAATTCCGGGAGTCCCCCGATATCGGTCGCGACTACGGGCACTCCACATGCCATGGCCTCGAGCGCGGCGAGACCGAACGTTTCCGATCCCGATGGCATTAAAAAGATGTCTGCAATGGAGAGCAATTCTTCTATCGGCTCCTGTTTCCCGAGAAAGCGTACGTCGTCGATAATGCCCAATTCTCTGGCCAGGTGTTCGGCAGGCGCCCGATCCGGGCCATCACCGATCATGAATAGTTTTACACCGTATCCCTCCTTCAGCAGTTGACCAAATATTTCAACGACATCGGTGGCACGTTTTACAGGCCTGAAATTAGAAACATGGACCAGTAGCTTTTCCCCGTTGGGACAAATCGCTCGCTTGAAGTGATCTTTCATCAAGGGCTGGAAACGAGTCGTGTCGATGAAATTCGGAATGACCTCTATTTCAGCGGTGATGTCGCAGTTACTGAGGGTCTCCTGTTTAAGGTACTCGGAAACAGCCGTGACTCCGTCCGACTGATTGATCGAGTAGTTGACAACCGGAGCAAACGACGGATCACGTCCTACGATGGTTATATCCGTCCCGTGAAGCGTCGTCACAATTGGAATGTGAATTCCCGAGTCTGCAAGAATTTGTTTGGCCAACTCACCACTGGTCGCATGCGGAATCGCGTAATGCATGTGAAGGATGTCCAGTTGTTCATGTTTGACTACGTCAACCAGTTTGGAGGTTAAATTGAGCGTGTATGATGGATACTCGAACAAGGGATAGGCGTTAACTTGGACTTCGTGGAACAAGATATTTTCCTGTATGTGTCCGAGGCGAAAAGGAATCGAATAGGCTATAAAGTGAACTGAATGACCGCGCACGGCCAGCGCTTTTCCCAATTCGGTGGCAACCACACCGCTTCCTCCATAAACGGGGTAACAGGTTATTCCAATCTTCATTTCAACGGCTCCGGCATTATGTGTCCGTCTCAACTCATGATCTACTCTCAGGTTGCAAATACGGCCCCTTTTTAAGCCTTTTCGAACTTAAATGGGACTGGTTTCAATCGTGGTGCGCATCATCCGATACATAAAGAAAACACGATCACCATGTGTAGACTCTCAACTACGTTTACCACTCTTTTTTGCCTACTGACGCTGCTTTCGAGTACGCAGCATACGAATGCACAGATAGGCGTTGCGGTGGGCCTGAATTACGACAGCGTAAGCGATCTCGACTTCGGTGACTTCTCTACCTCGTATGATGCTGCAAGCGGATATCACGCCGGACTGTTCTACGATTTCTCGCTAGGAACCGTAGGTCTAAGGATCGGCGCTTTCTACCGAGATCTGGGTGACATTGAATCGACAAGTGATGCGAGCATAGAGGAGGAAATAGAGAATTTCGATTTAACGATGATCGATTTTCCCGTCGATATCAGACTGAACCTGACGGCGACTCCACTGATTCATCCCTATGTGCTCTTTGGGCCTGTATTTAGCGTACCGTCGTCAGGAGTCGATTTCATCGACGAGAACCTTGAGTCGCTGATTGTAACTGGAAATATTGGAATCGGGCTGGCGATCAATATCGCCGGGATCAGTCTATTTCCGGAATTTCGATATGCGATCGGAATTTCCAGACTTCTAAAAGATCATATTGAAATAGGTGGGATTGAGGTGAAGACGGAGGTACAGCGGGTCAACAGCACCATGTTTCGAATTGGCGTCATCCTGTAGAAATGGGATTCAAAACAAAAGGGCACGCTGTCCGACGAGGTGCCCTTTCTAAAGTCCGCTATCGTGGGTTACGAGATCCCTTCATAAAAACGGAAGCGTCGCTGATCGATTTCCATCACTGAAGTCATATCAAGGGGCGACTCTGCGCCGATCCATGCCGGTTGGCCGCGGTCGACCATCGAGCGTTCGCTGTAAAAATGCCTGGTCTCTGGAGAGAAGGGCCTGTAGTCGTCGTTCAAATGACGAATGTTGTAGGCAATCTGGAGCGCCCGTTGCCATCCCAATACTCGCGACGCATGAGTAAGCGATTCGTAGTACGCGCGATCGTCTGATCCAAACCTAAACGCACTGAACTGGAACGGGTCGAGTACCACGTTCTGATACGTTCGTTTTCCTCGGAAACCCGTGTCAACTCGATTACGGATCACCCATGCTACTAGCATTTGCTCGTCGGCTCTTTTCGTCTCAGAAAAGATGGCACGCGCAAGCCAGAGGGTCTCGCTATCGATCATCTTTATCGGTAGTCGAGAACTCGAGCCAGACCGGCTCAACGATTTTGCAAGGGTGTTCAGCGGATGAACGTCTGTAGATACGACGCCCTGGTCCTGCATCGGTGCTGTTGAAGCTGGCGCTTGAACGCCATTCGTCCGAAATGCAGATACGAATACGAAGCAAAAGACGAAGGCGCTAATAAAGCGTAACGTGTTTGACTTCCTGATCATGGTTTGTCTCAGTAGATTCTTGATACCGATTCTAATAATGGCTCAGGATTGAAGGCCCGAACGGCCGCACTCAACGATAGCTTAGGTCTGAAGTTTCAGATATATAAAACAGTTTAAGTGTATTATACATAAAGGTTTACACCGAATGTCTTTAATATTCACACGCGGTTCAACCTGACTTCATTTCATCTTCATCCCCCCGGAACGGCCTGGACCCATCTTCTTGCAAAGAAGGTACCATTTTCGGTGAATCGAGAAATTTTTGCATGAGTAGTTTTCCTGGTAGACACACGGTTTGTAAGGTCCTGATTGAAGTACAATAATGGAAGTGTATTGTTGAGATGTTATTAAAAATAGTTTCGGATGCAAACGTTCCGTTCGTCGAAGAGGCAATGTCTCCGTTCGGCACTTTGGAACTCGTTCCAGGACACGAAATCACATCTTCGAGATTGATCGACGCGGACGCGCTGATCGTCCGTAGTGTTACGTCTGTGGATGAATCGTTGCTGACCGGATCCTCGGTTCGATTTGTCGGATCGGCGACTGCGGGTTTCGACCACATCGATCGCGAGTATCTAAAGCGCGCCGATATTGCCTGGGCACATGCGCCTGGGTGTAATGCGGAGTCGGTTGTTGAGTGGGTACTCGCTGCTCTTTTCCATCTGTCGCAATTGCACGATACACCCATTCTTGCGTCGACTCTCGGAATTGTTGGATGCGGAGAGATTGGGAGTCGGCTCGAAAGGAGGGCTGCAGCGCTGGGTATGCGCGTGCTGGTCAACGATCCACCTCGAGCCCGTAAAGCGTCCACCAAAGAGGAGCAGAAAAAATTTGTCCCTCTAAAGATGCTTTTGGAAGAAAGCGATATCGTTTCGCTCCACGTACCACTGAAAGTCGATGGAATAGACGCTACATGGAACCTGATAGGAGATTCGGAGCTGGCTCGGATGAAAAAGGGAGTCTGGGTTCTCAACTCGTCTCGAGGTGGCGTTATTAACGAAGCAGCACTGGTTCATTCGATTGAAACGGGTCAGGTTGGGGCTGCGGCCGTAGATGTTTGGGAAGGAGAACCGAATCCCGATCGTCAGTTGGAGGCATTGGTTGACATTTGTTCTCCCCATATTGCAGGCTATTCCAGGAATGCCAAACGCAGTTGTACAGAAACGATCGCGAAGCGCGCGGCAATCTATTTTTCTATTCCGCGTCCGGAAATCGTTCATGAAAAGTTGGTCCCGAAACTCCTGAATCTGCCAAAAATAAATCCCAGCAAAAGCCCTGAAGCGTTTATTCATAGCATTGTCCAGCAGATGTATCGTATTGACGAAGACGTGGATCGAATGAGGTCGCGCTCAGATCAGGATGGCCAGGCGCGCGAAACCGCTTTTCGGCAGCAGAGGTGGGCGTATCCACCACGCTATACGTTTTCTCAATTTCAGCTTCCTTCAAAAGGGGTCACCGAAGAGTGGCAGAGTCGGCTTTCGGGAGGTCTTAAAATCGAGATTGTTGACCCGAAAGTGAGCAGCCAGGAATAGGAGATCTGCCCATTAGGGAGAAATTTACAATCGGGCTTCAAAATTAGCGTCGTTCACCGGTCTCGGTCTCCGCCTACCAGAGACACTTTTCCGGGTTTCAGCGCGGCTATAACATCGAAAGCCTTCGTCTCGCGAGGCCTTTCTCGCTGCACGAAGCTCGATACTTGAAGGTGGCGTCCTGTAGGCCGGTTTCTTCCGATTCCTACCCCACTCGATTCATTCAAGCTGACGGACCGCTTTATGTCTATTTGTTGGCCAAATTCACTCTCAATGAGATTGACGCTTTTTCTTGGCATGGGTGTCGTCGCTCTCGTGCAACGAAATGCAGTCGCGCAAGGTGAAATCGAACGGGACATACCACCGCCTGAGGTCAATAGTCGATTCTTCAAGGACCGTTTTGTGGCGCAGCGTCCTTCTCTAACCTTCAATGGTTTCTCATGCGTGCAGTCTCAGTCTTGCCAGTACGGTTTGGGTGTCGTGGAAGTGTTGGACAAGATCGCCGGTGGAAATCCAGATGAGCAGGTTCTGAGTTACCTGAACCAACTTCTGATCCTGTCTAACAAGAACCTGGCGACTCAGCCTGTAGCCCGTCAGGAGGTCATCGAGAATACGCGAATCGTTCAGGCTAGAGCGACGATTGCCCTGATCTGGGTTGTGCTCGAAGGAGGTGATATCGAAGCCTGGCCTTCCTTGCCGGGAGCACCCTCGAGCGCATCAGCAGCCGTTCGGAATTTTTTCATCGCGCTGGAGGATCTAGACCCGTTCCGAATTCGGAAGAGTATGTCGGACGACGCGGTAAAATGGGTGCTGACGATCACGAATTTGGCGAGGACCGTGGATCTATACCTGGCTCTGGAAAATGCCATTTTATATTATCCGTCGCATCGATTTCCAGAGCGAATGCCGACTCTTCCGTCGTGTGCAGAAAAATCTTCGTTACTTGCGTTCCTCGCGGACGAGGTTGAGTATCTGGACGACCTCGGAAATAAACCCGTGCTTCTGGGGATAAAACGTGACGAGATCCAACCGGGGAACTGGCCGATGAAGGTCCACTTGGCCGTCGCTTACGGCAGTCTCGCCACGCAGGCGTCTGATGCCGACTCGTGTGAATCGTTACCGAATCATTCATTTAAGCACTGGCTGGAGCGAGGATTAAGAAGCGCAGGAGCACCTACGAAGCAGAACCGAAGTAAACACTGGAATTATCAGACCGACAGCGGGAAGCGGTTTTTTGCAGAAGGTCCCTACTATTTTCATCTGACGCTCTCTGAAGTGATTGCTTTCTGGCATACGGTTCGGATCAATGGACTGCTGGAATATCACCCTGATTTCAACCTGGACGATCCATTTCATAGCAACTGGTTCACGGATCCGCTCGAATGGTTGGCTGATACCGTAACCCCCGGCGGGGCCACGCTACCGTTCGATGATGGAAACCGTGTGTTCATGGGACATGCCGATCTTCTGAGGTGGGATGCCTCGTACGGAAGCGAGATACTCGGAAAAAAATTCGCCTGGATCGCGGATCAGAAGAATGAAGCCGATCCAAACAATGAAAACCTGTTACCACTCTTTCTTGCAATTCCCGCCCTTTCGAAAGGACGAGGAGAAAAACCAGCCGAGCGACTCGGGACTGTTCTTGATTTCGAAGGGCCGAGAACGAGCGAGCAAGTGGCCCTCATGCGACGGTCGACGACTGATTCGATGGGTCGAGAAGTAGAACATTTCGTGGCAATGAATGGAGAGACCGGAGATGCCATCCGAAGAGGAGAGGGGCACGAACAGGCGGACCAGCTTCAGTTGGTTTACTACGTAGATGAAGTTGGAGTGTTGATCGATTCGGGTTACGACAACGCCAAAGGCATTTCCAATAGCACGTGGAATCACTATTACGACCACAACGTGCTTACTATCGCAGACGATTTTCAGACACTGGATGGTGGGCTTCCCGCTCCTTCACCCAGTCTTTTTGCTACCCGAATTATTTCCAGGCACGCTGACGCAGACTATCTCGGACAGCATTCGCAGGGTCGAATTGATGTGCTCAAAGGAGTGGTCGATCTGAAACTCACGGAGTCCATAAGCGGTGGTCCCGATGCCAGGTATACTCGGTACAGCCTATTTATTGCGGATCCGCTGAAGCCCTATCTAGTCGACGTGAACCGTGGCGAATCGTGGGGGTCGAAAATCGATTTTACGATGAGTTATCATGTTGGGGGAGTGCCAGTTACGTATCGACAATTAAATTATAGGTGGATGTATAAGAAAGCGGACGCATCGATCCTCGAGACGAGAATATCCGCTATTCGAACAGACGGACTCTTGAATCAATCGGTGCAAAATGACACAGGCATGGAGCATCTGCGAGAACTAGAGACGATCGGGCGTCTCGATCTGAAAGCTACGGATCCATCTTACACGTTCAGCTCGGTCGCACTGATCTCAACGGGCGATCCGAATCGCGAGTACACTTACCCGAAGCCTGTTTCGACCGGGTTCGAGGCCCAAGAGGGGGACATTGCCGCATTTTCCTGGACTCCGGACCGAAAGGTGGTGGATGTTCTCCTGCTTTCGTTCTCGGGTCGAACCTCAGCTTCGATAGACCTGGAGTTGGACGGGCAGGCTATCAATCTCACCAAACATCCGGAC
>SMXL01000095.1 GCA_004356385.1 Bacteroidota bacterium | reverse complement strand
GAGCTCTTTCGGCAATTCTCTTCTTTTTGGTTTTGAGAGAAACGGTCTTACGAGTAGGATTCCGGTGGCCGTCGTAAAACTGGGCGAAGTAGTACCCTGATCGGGAATGGTATACAAGTGATGCCATGGATCATCTGCGATTTGCGCCACAGATCCAGGCTCAATTCTGAAATCAGGATGGGAATTCTGTCCTGCAATAGTCCTGCAGTCGGAGCAGAAATTGGCGGGAAACAGAGAGAGAGTCAGAAATGGATCAGCCTAATTTGGCCGTATAGGGTGTTTTTGGCGAACCCTCGGTACCCGGTTATGAGTACGCTGGTTTAGCAAACCAGTGGTTTCAGCCACTCACCCACCTCTCCTAGATGGCTGAAATATGGACCCTAAATATAAACTATTTACCGAATAACCAGTCGTCGGCTACTCAAAACTCATAAATGACCTTACGCCGACGCCAGCGCGTCCGCGCCGCTCGTGATTTCGATCAGCTCTCTGGTGATCGCGTCCTGGCGCGCGCGGTTGTACGTGAGCTTCAGGTTGTTCAGCATTTCATCTGCATTCGAGGTCGCGCTGTCCATAGCGACCATGCGCGCACCCTGTTCCGCAGCATTGGACTCGAGCAAGGCACGCCATAATTTGTAGCCAAGATAAAGAGGTATCAAAGCGTCGAGCGTCGAGCGAGCGTCCGGCTCGAATATGAAATCGACGGCGCTTCCCTCCTTGATCTCGGCCTGGTGTTCGATCTGTGTCTCCATGACCGGGGTCATGAACTGCTCGCTCGGAATTGGAAGAAACGGCTCGACAATTCGATTTTGAGAAATGGTGTTCTTGAACTCGTTGTAAACGATATGCACGTCGTCCCATTTCTTCTCCTCATAGCCTTCGCGCGCCAGTCGACTCACTTCGTGGGCCGTGTCAAATGTGAGGTTGTCAAAGATTCCTCGATAGTCGCCCACGAGCGAATACCCACGTTTCTCGAAGTGCTCGTGGCTCTTACGACCGACACAAAGCAAGTAGAGCGAACCGGCATCCTGATGACTCTGATAACGCTCCCGAATGGTCTGCTCGGCGAGTTTGATGATATTCGAGTTGAACGCTCCCGCCAGACCTCGATCCGCCGTAATGACAACGAGCAGCACTGCGTTCGTTTCATCCCTGGGGCGAAACAGAGGATGCGAGAGCGGATCCAACTGAGATTTCAGATGGACCGTAATTTCCCCGATCTTGTATGCGTATGGGCGCGTCTGAAAAATATTTTCCTGCGCCCGGCGCAGTTTTGCCGCAGCGACCATCTTCATTGCACGGGTCACCTGCTGGGTGTTTTTCACCGAGGCGATACGATCCCGAATATCTCTTAGACTGGCCATAGCGATGCAATTACAGCTGTTCTCTCTTCGTTACCTAGTCGTTCAACTCTCGTCGGTGTAAACGAGGACCATCTCTTCGGCCTCTTTGGCCAGTATTTTCTCAACTTCGTCCGAAATTTCTCCCGTTTCCGCTATCGATTTCATGTGGTCCCCGTGCTTCAGGTGCAGGCGTTCAATGAATTCCTTCTCGAACTCTGAAATCCTATCGGTTGGTACATGGTCGAGCAACCCGTTGGTCGTCACATGAATAATGGCGACCTGGTTTTCGACCGCAACCGGTACGTATTGTCCCTGCTTCAAAATTTCCACAAGGCGCTCGCCTCTGCGGAGCTGACGCTGCGTGGCCGGATCCAAATCGGATCCGAATTTGGCGAACGCTTCCAATTCACGAAACTGGGCGAGATCGATTCGAAGCGTTCCGGCCACCTTTTTCATCGCCTTGATCTGCGCGTTCCCGCCGACTCGACTCACCGAGATACCCACGTTTACGGCCGGCCGAACACCCGCGTTAAAGAGGCCCGGCTCAAGGTAGATCTGTCCGTCCGTGATAGAAATCACGTTGGTCGGGATATACGCGGACACGTCGCCCGCCTGTGTCTCGATTACCGGAAGCGCTGTTAGTGAACCTCCCCCCTTGATCTTTCCCTGCAAACACTCGGGAATATCGTTCATCTTCTGCGCTACTTCGTCGCTGCCAATCACCTTGGCAGCCCTCTCCAAGAGACGGGAATGAAGATAGAAAACGTCTCCAGGGTAGGCCTCGCGTCCAGGAGGACGTCTCAAAAGCAGCGACACTTGTCGATAAGCGACCGCCTGCTTCGATAAATCGTCGTAAATGACAAGAGCATGGCGTCCGGTATCGCGGAATAATTCTCCGATACATGCCCCTGCATAGGGAGCGATATACTGAAGGGGTGCCGGCGACGCGGCGGACGCATTCACAATCACGGTGTATTCCATCGCTCCGTGTTCTTCAAGCGTTTTCTTGACCAGAGCAACGGTCGAATTCTTTTGCCCGATCGCCACATAGATGCAGAATACCGGTTTGTCCGTTTCGTGCGTCGACTTCTGATTGATGATCGTGTCGATCAGAAGAGCGGTTTTACCGGTTTGACGGTCCCCGATTACGAGTTCGCGCTGTCCACGGCCGATGGGCGTCATCGCGTCGATCGCCTTGATTCCAGTTTGAAGGGGCTCGGATACCGGCTCGCGATAAATAACGGAAGGGGCTTTTCGCTCGAGTGGCATTTCGTAAATTTCGCCGGCAATCGGTCCCTGACCATCCATGGGTCGGCCCAGGCCGTCTACCACTCGCCCGAGCATTTTTTCGGAAACCGGGATGGAAGCGATCCGATTGGTTCGCCGAACCTCATCGCCTTCCCTGACCTCGTCGACCTCGCCGAACAGCACGGCACCGACGTTGTCTTCCTCCAGGTTCAACACCATGCCAGTGACGCCGCTCGAAGGGAATTCAATCAGCTCGCCGGCCTGTACTTTCGACAAACCATAAATACGAGCGATACCGTCTCCAACCTGGAGTACCGTGCCCACTTCATACACATCTGTTCCGGCCTCAAATCCGCCCAACTCGCGCTTGAGGACTGCCGTGACTTCATCCGGTCTAATTGCCGTTGCCATCTGGTACCTTCGTTTAACCTTTCCTTCTAATTTGTTTTAATACTTTTTTTCGTTCGATTCCGAGCGGACCGTCTAGTTCAAAGACATGTGGCCGGTCTCGAGCCTTTCTCTTAACGTCTGAAGCTGATTCGAAAAGCTGCCATCGTATACGGTATCTCCCACTCGAACAACCAGACCTCCCATCAAAGATTCATCAACTGAAGATTCAAGTCGAACGGTCTTCTGAATCATTTTTTCAATGGCAGCGACCAGCTCTTTCTCTTCTTCCTCCCCCATCGCCCGGGCTACACGAACCGACACGCTGACTACTCCTCGCTGTTCGTCCCGAAGTGCCAGGTAGGCTCTGACAACTTGCGAAAAAGCGTACTCGCGCCGTTTCTCGACCATCAGAAGCAGGAACTGTAGCGTGGTCTTCTCAACCCGGTCCCCGAACAACTCGCTCACAACAGATGCCTTCTTCTCTCTCGAAATGATCGGGGATTCGAAGAACTTGAGCAGTTCCCGAGACGCATTCAGGCTTTCGCGGATCAACGCAACGTCGTCGTCGACCTTCTCGATGATGCCGAGTCCGTCGGCCTCCTCCTTCAAGGCCTGCGCATATCTCCGGGCTATGATGACGTCACTCATTTATTTTCTTGGGGCCTTATACGGGGCCTGTTTTTGAGTCTTTTTCTCAGGGTCTGACATCGCTCTGCTAATTCTTTGAAAGCGTCTTCAGAAAGTCATTGACAATCTTTTTTTGACGTGGTTCGTCGAGATTCTCAGTCAGGATCTTCTCGGCGGCTTTGATCGCGAGATCGGCCACTTCCTGGCGGAGCGAGTCCAGCGCGGAATCTCTTTCGCGTTCGATCTCCTGCTTCGCCTGCTCCTGCAGGTTCAGAATCTGTGTTTTCGTACTCGTAATTTCTTCGCTTCGAAGACTGTCAGCTGCTTCCCGGGCCTCTCGGATTAGTCGTTGTCCTTCTGCTTCGGCCTCTTTTCTAGCCTTTGTGTTGTCTGCCTGGAGTTGTTTCGCCTCCGACAGGGCACGTTCGGCCTGTTCCATCGATTCCGTGATCCGTTCTTCCCGCTCAGCGAGAGCGGTCGTAATCGGACCCCACGCATATTTTTTCAGAACAAAGAGAAGCGCTCCAAACGTGAGACTCATCCATACGAACAGTCCAATATTGGGCGTCAGAAGATCGACTGCTATCAGCGGGTTCATCACTTCTTACGGTACTTACGTGCCGTTATTTATTAGCGGATTGGTCTACCGTTCAGTCGCCTCGAGAGGCATGTTTAGATTCTGATTTCATTCAGAACCTGCGGTCCGAACCGGCTCTCAGAAATAGATGGCCCTTCATGCTGGAGAATCCAGCAGGTCATCCAAGATCGTCCGAGCCGATACTCGACTATTTGAACGCCAGGATAATGCAGATAATCAGGCCGAAGAGCGCCACACCTTCGATAAGGGCTGCAGCGACAATCATCGCACCACGGATATCTCCAGTGGCCTCGGGCTGACGTGCGATGCCTTCCATCGCGGGGCCAGCAAGACGACCGATACCAAGACCAGCGCCAAGGGCCACAAGACCCGCGCCTAGTCCTGCACCTAAAAATGCAAATGCTGTAGGATCCATAGGAATTAAGTGTATTCGTTAGTGATTATCAGTTAGGAATGAAAGTCTGGTGTCATGAAGTCGGTGATTCAACCGGGACCGTTGCCTCAACAAGTGGTCCGTGCGCGGCTTCCCCGGGCTCTGAATCAGGTTCATGATGATGCTCCTCTACGGCCATGCCAATAAACAGCGCCGAGAGCATCGTGAAGACGTAGGCCTGGATCAGGGCTATCAAGAGTTCAAGCAGACTGATGAAGAGCGCAAATCCAAGGCTGATCGGTACCACTCCGTAGCCGACTGCGGGACCGAATAAATTCGTAAACGCGAAAATGAGTCCGATCAGACTCAAAATAACCAGGTGCCCGGCGGTCATATTCGCAAAGAGTCGGACGGCCAGCGCAAACGGCTTCGTAAACAGACCCAGAATCTCAACGGGCATCAGAATAATTTTTACGAAAACCGGGGCGTCCGGTGGCCAGAATATATGCCGCCAATAGTCCTTCGTGCCGCCAATCTGCGTAATGCCAAACGTAAAGGATGCCAGCACAGCGGTGACCATCAGGTTCGACGTGGCTGTCGCGCCGTAAGGAATCATACCCAACAGATTGCATGTCAGAATGAAGAAGAAGGCCGTCAGCAGATAAGGCAGATATTTGTCCGACTTGGCACCCAGGACTGGTACGGCGATATCGTCGCGAACGTATACGACGAGCGACTCGAATAAATTCTGAAAAATACCCTGTGGAGCCGTCTCCTTTCCGATTCCGCGTTTGTACATCCGGGCCAGGCGAATGAAAATAATTCCGACGAGCAGCGCACCAATCCAGGCAAAAATTAAATGTTTTGTCAGTGAGAAGTCGATGAGAACGTGACCCGCGGCTGGCTCAAGCTTCGCATCCAGGACGCTGTGAACGCCCTCCTCCATGCGCGCGATATAACCGCCGCGTTCAATGGCTGAATCGGTGGACGCGAAAACGTCTACCCCAGTTGAACCATCTCCTCGCTTGACCAGAAAGATCCGTGGGAGCTGCAGCTCGCCGAACGGTGCGAAATCGATGTAAGTGGCGTCTGCATTGTGGTGAACCGGGTCGAGCTCGTCCACTTCTTCGTCCGCGTGGCTTTCCTGATCTTCGGCATGATCGCCGGCGTCCTGCCCATTCTCTCCCGGATCAACCGCGTGCTGTTCAGAATCCTGCATAGCAAAGCCGCCTCTCGCTGGAAACGCGAGCAGACTTAGCATGGTCAGAATAGCCAGAAGATTTCGCTTCCGGAGCTGCATATGTTCGATCCTGTGCTGAGTGAGACGGACGCTATTCGTTTGTTTTTTGACGTTCCGTCGATTTTTGTTGGCGATACAGTATCACCACCTCGATGGTCAGTCCGATCAGAAAAACGCCGAGAAACGCCGTCAGAAATACGACTTTGTCGACCGGAACCAGCGCGATAACTATCGCGATGGCCGTTACGGACAGAAACAGACGGATCGTCATTCCCCCCAATATGACGATAATGAAAGAGTGCTTCGGACGTCGCACCGCGATTCGCAGACTCAGGAACACGAGAAAGACGTAAATCCCTCCAATTCCAGATCCGAGCACAGCGCTAAACCAGAACCCATCCCCCATACGGCTTTATTGATTTTGGGCTGATCCACCCACCTGATTTTCCGGCCCCTAAACTACGTAGAAAGGGCTCTAGCGGTGTCAGAAAGGGCGTGAATTATAAATGAACGGGGCTCTATCCAGAGTGAAAAGTGAGTGAACAGAGGAGCCGCTTCACTTTTCTTCAGATTCCTTTTTTCGATCTCCTCTTGACAACCGCCTGGCCAGGCGGGCGAGTTGGATAAAAAATGCAACCATTCCGACGCCTGATCCGATTAGAATAAACCAGGGCTCTGTATCCAGCCATCGGTCGAGCAGGTATCCAGCCAGAACGTAAAACAGAACCGATCCGGCCAGGGAAACACCAAAACCAAGAGAAGGGGATGAATGCGCCAGGTCCGATTGCCAGGATTTCTTTGACTTGGCGGTCGGGTTTTCGTCAGTTGACAATGGAAGGTGGTCGATTGGGTGCCGGGGGTTTTAGATCATTTCCTTCATCCAGCTCCTTGGCTCTCGATTTATCGAGTTTTCCCATTTCGCACTGCCCTTCAAACACCGCACCTTCCTCCATAATGAGCCGGGAGGTACTGATCGAGCCCTCGACACGAGCGGTTGTCTTCAGTACAAGACGACCTTTTATGACAATTTCTCCGTTCACTTTACCAGAAATATCAGCTTCATTCGCATGAATATTGCCATCCACGACTCCGTCAGCAGCGATAATGGCTTTGCCTTCCACGTGCAGAGCGCCTTTAATCCGGCCGCTGACGCGGATATCGTCCTTCGCCCGTAGGGTGCCTTCAATTTCGGTACCGTCGGCGATCATATTGATCTGTGCCGGACCCGCCGGCGAATTTTTACTTATCATATTGCTCAACTGGCGCTCAACCGTTTAAACATGCCGGGTTATCTGATCACATCCCAATAACGTAATAATTTGGGTCCTGCGCCAGTCCATTATGCCAAAGTTCGAAATGAAGGTGTGGACCTGTAGTGATTTCGCCCGAATTCCCACTTAATGCTACAGCTTCCCGGTCCCGGACGCGGTTTCCAAGTCTCTTCAATAGGCGGCTATTGTGCTTGTATACGGAAACGAAGCCGTCCGCATGCTGAATCGCTATGATCTGGCCGCCATCGTGCGTCCAATCGGCCATTATTACGTACCCATCTCCGATCGCACGAACGACACTTCCTTCTTTTACCGCCACGTCCATCGCATAGTGCCCTGTTCTGGCGTCAAAGCCCCTCGTCACAATTCCGGTCACCGGTGGAAGAACCGGAAATCGGAGTCCCAGCAGATAACGGGCCTCAATCGACGAGACAGATACCGAGGGTGAGAGCGCCTTCGAAAGTCTTGTGAGTGGCAATGCAGGTTGTTCGTGGTCTTTCCAGTCGGCAGACGTCGGACCGGAAGCGAGCTCAATCCGATCTCCCTGGATCGAGAATACAGGTTGCGAACGCCTTGGACCACGGACCGACGATGTGTCGACTGTACCCATCATCAAGTCACGGAGCTGGTTGACGTATTCAGCTTGCACGGCGAGTGTATCTTCCATGGCACGCAACCGCAATTGATTGAGCCGAGCGTCGCTCCTCATCTGGATCGTTCCGTACCCAGGTAGAAAACCACGGATTGGCGTAAAGAGCAGTAGGCTCAGGATCGTAATAGTGACCAGAATGACGCTTCCAACCAGGAATCCAAAGATCTGACCCGGCCGAACCGAATACTTCCGAGGAGGATCAAGACCGTCATGATCCATCACGATAACCGTAAGTTGGTTACCCAAGTTGTGAATGAATTCCGAAAAAAATGACCACATATACTCTTTAATGCACCGTGGGAGCGGTTTCGACCTGCGATCGCTTGATCCGGGGAGTTCCGACACCTACGCCAATTGACAATAGAACTGCAAACACAGTATCTTTTAAGGATAAAGTTTTTTCCAGTTGATAGCTAAATTTACACATGCCGCAGCATAAATCTGCCGCCAAACGTGTCCGCCAATCAGAGACACGTCGTCTGCGTAACCGAATTCACAGAACTCGTATGCGCTCCATGATGGCCGATCTCCGTGATACGAAAGATCCTGGTGAAGCCCAAGTACAGCTCAAAGCGACCAAGGCCTACCTAGATCGAATGGTGAATAAGCACATTATCAATAAAAAGAGGGCTGCAAATTACAAGAGCGCCCTGGAAAAAACGGTTAACTCGCTGTCGTAGTTCATCTTCGCCTCCCGACAGAACAACACTCATTAGTTGATGCTGACATATTTATGCGGTTCGCACTGTATTGCCCGTAATTAAGAAAATGGGAGTATATTGCGGGAACCGCTTGAAATGCAGAATCGCGGAAATCATCTGACAAAGACTCGAAATCTCATGGCCAGAAAATTCACCTCGACATTATTCGTGCTCTCATTTTTATTTGTGGGCGCGATCATGACCGGATGCCGAAGCGTACCAGTCGATATTCTTTCGATTAGTACACCGGACAGTCTCCAAACAAACGAGACGGGCACATTCACGGTTGTGACCAACGACGATGCCAAACAACCTGTTACAGTCACCTGGGATTTCGGGGACAACGGTAGCGGGTCTGGGAGTGCATCAACCCATTCATTCCGTCAGCCAGGATCGTACAACGTGACGGCCACGGCTTCGAATCGAAAAGGGAAATCATCGGACGCGGAGTCTTCGGTCGTCGTCGTCTCCAATCCTCCGGTCCCCGCCGAAGTGCTTAGCATCAGCGCGAGCAATATGAGCCCGGACACCAGGACTCAAGTTCGTTTTAGCGCAACGGTAAATGGCGATTCACCGGTTACGTACGCGTGGAGCTTCGGTGACGGCGGATCCAGTTCGTCAGCATCTCCGGATCATACATTCGACGCACCCGGCGACTACACCATATCGCTTGACGCCTCCAACCGCTACGGCTCAGATTCTCGTTCGATGAATTTGAGTGTGCAGTGGTACGAAGCGGCCATCTGTAAAGAGATCACGGAGCTGGATGCAACCTTCTTCTCTCGCAACGGCAGCGTCCTGACGGACGAAGCCCGGGCTTCTCTGGATCAAAATCTCCAGATCTTGAATGACTGCCCGAATACGAACGTTCGAGTTGAAGGCATTTCCGCCCCCGGCGAGCGGCGTCCTCAGGAACTCTCTGAAGACCGCGCACGCGCGGTCGAGCAGTACTACACGGATCACGGCGTATCAACCAGTCGAATGGTCACCGTAGGTACGGGCCGCGCTTCTGGTCTTACCAGTAAAAAGGAAGGCCTCAGCCAATATCGCCGCGTGGATACCATCATTATCCGCTGAGTACGATTTTCGAATTGATAAAAAGGGCTGTCTGAGTAATCGGACGGCCCTTTTTTATTGGCATAGCGATTTTCTGCCCCAACGATCTAATGCAGGAACGATCGAATACCTGCCTCAATGATTTATTCCCCCAGCGAACGATTTTGGTGGTTTTCGGCGTTTCCGTGAGAGTGAACAGCACCGGGCTCGACCCGTGGGTCAAATGCACACTGTCGTCCGTCATTTTCTCCTATTTATCGTCGCTGCGGCCTTTCTTCGCCCTGTTGCCGCTCAGGATTCGGCACTCCGGGATGCGCGTACCTATTTGGGCGGCGGAGTCGGGTTTTTTACGTATCACGGTCCAATCGACTTACTCGGACCCGACAACCGTTCGAACTTCGTGCATGAGAGCGGACCGGCGGCCGTTATCTGGGGCTCGTTTCCTGTATTGAAACGATGGGTGTCTTTTCGATTCATGCTACTCGTAACCAATTTTGACACGAGTAAGGGAAGGAGTTTGGTTGGAAGCGGCGAAAACGAGTTCCTGACGAAAAGTTTGCTGATTTTCGAACCGGAGATCGTAGTCAATTTGCCATCGCTGGGTGCAGGGCGCGTTACACCGTATGTCTTTACCGGGTTTGGAGGTACGATTGCAGATCTAACGAGCGGAAGCCGTAGCCTGATCGATTTTCCAGGAGCGGGTATTCCGGGACCGGAACGGTCAGTATTCCACGTTCCTGTAGGCTTAGGAATCGACGTACCCGTATCCGCTACGTACATCCTGTCTGTTGAGGCCAGCTGGCGGCTTGATTTCAACTACATATTCCGGAACGAGCCGGACTACGATACCCATAGCACTTCGCTTCTATCGGTGGGGTTGAAGGTCTGCCTGGACTGCGAGCGGGACATGCAAGTTTCATTTCCCGTTCCCCCCGGGTATCCCGAAATCGAAATCCCAACGGGTGAACCACCCGACTTCAACGGACTGCAAAAATGCTCCCTTCCAGAGCTCAATTCTGTGATCTTTCTGAAAGGCTCAGTAATCCTCACGGAGGAGGCGACTGCACAACTCGATGAAAACGTTGAAGCACTTAATACTTCTGCCAATTGCTGCATTCACATTACGGGATATGAAGGTGGAACCGATAGCGTGAAAGCCCGGCTTCTCGCAACAGATCGGGCGTTGGCTGTCAGGCGCTACTACGTGGCAAAAGGCGTATCTGAATCCCGTATTTCGCACTCCGGAGAATGGATCAGCGAAAAATGTCGTTCGACATCTGACCAATCCGGAGATATCTGCTTACTTAGAAACATCGCCACAACGACCCCGGGTGATTGCATCGATGTGGAATAAGGGTAAAACGAGTCGCCGTACTCGTGACACCAACGCTGCCTATCTTTCCGCTTATCCAACTGCTTCCGCGGCTATCCTGCTTTTTCACGGCCTTAGAAGATACCCGGTGCTCAATGTCATCCTCGCCACATTCCAACCTTGCCGACGTCAAAGCCGAGCTCCGGAGGCAGGCGATGCAACTCGGATTCATCGACATAGGCGTTTCGCGAGCCGAACCGCTTGATACGGAGACTAAGAGACTTCGCGAGTGGCTCGACGCTGGATACCAGGGAACCATGAGTTGGATGGAGCGCCATTTTGAAATGCGGACCGATCCCCGAGAGTTGGTACGCGGTGCTAAAACCGTCATCTCCGTTCTGGAAAATTACTACAAACCAATTTCCCATTCGACACAACCCGGAACGGGCCGGATTAGTCGCTACGCATGGGGCGATGACTACCATCTGGTCATGCGTGAGAAAATGCACGCCCTGCTTTCCTGGCTTCAGGAGAAATGCGGCGCCAAGGGAAGAGTGTTCGTCGATTCCGCCCCGGTTATGGACAAGGCCTGGGCGGCGAGATCTGGACTGGGCTGGATCGGAAAGCACTCCAACCTGATCAGTACCACACACGGTTCATGGTTCTTCATCGGAGAGCTGATCGTTGACGTTGAGTTGGAGCCGGACCAACCCGTGGCCGATATGTGCGGGACATGCAC
The DNA here is from genome assembly GCA_004356385.1 of Bacteroidota bacterium. Next base: position 13,666 of record SMXL01000095.1, on the reverse strand, counting down.
GCGGTGCCTGGATGCGTGTCCGACCGATGCGATTACAGAGCCGTACGTCGTGGATTCGAATCTGTGCATATCCTATCTGACCATTGAGCACCGGGAAGATGATATTCCGACCGATCTTCAGACTAAGTCGGGCAACTGGATTTACGGCTGCGACATCTGCCAGGAAGTCTGCCCTTGGAACAAATTCAGCCAACCCTCACTGGAAAGTCGATACGATCCACGACCCGGTACGCTGGATACGCAACTTGCTGATTGGGCGACATTGGGAGAGGAAGACTTTCGGAATCGATTCTCGAAAAGCCCGGTGAAACGGACTAAATGGAAAGGCTTCGTTCGAAATGTGAGGACGGCCAGAATAAATGAAGGAGAGTCTGTCGATTATTCTGGAGCGAGCGAGACTACGAACTCACGGTAGGTAGAATAATCCGAAACGTAGAGCCCTCCCCTTTTTCACTTTTTACTTCGATGCTACCACCGAACTGTTCGAGCAGTCGCCGCGACAGAGCAAGACCCATTCCGGTTCCCCCGTATTTCCTGGTTCGCCAATTCTCTTCTTGCGAATACGGCTCGAAAATGCTGTTCTTATAATCGTCCGATATACCTACGCCCGTATCCTTGATTTCAAGAATGACCGTAGAATCTTTGATCACGGTTTTGATTCTTACCGACCCGCTATCCGTAAATTTCGTAGCGTTCGAAAGAACGTTGTTGATGACCTGCTCGAGAGAATGGGGATCGCTTAATACGATCGGGTCTTGATCGGTCAACTCGAGAATCATTTCGATTCCTTTTCGCTGAAGCCTGGGGGACTCTTTTGATGTACATCTCTGGATAGCCTCATGCAGGGATACCGGTCCTTTCTGAAGCTTCCTGTTCCCCATTTCCAGGTTGGACAATTCGAACAGGTCGTGGACCAAGTTTTGCAACTTGTGTGATCGATTGGTCAACACACTAGCAAATTCGTGCACCTGTTCGGGAAGCCTCGATCCAGTCGTCTGCTCAAACTCAACCAACTCTTTCTGTAAGAGTTGTGCATAGCCACTCAGCGCTCCAACGGGCGTTCTAACCTCGTGACTTAACGTTGCGATGAACGCAGTCTTCGATCTCCGGGTTGAATCTGCATCGTCTTGCTTATGGCCATTCGCATTGTCTCCGTTATCATCAGGTGCATAGTCTTGTGTTTCGGTTGCCTTAATCTCTCCAGCCTTGATGTCTGAGATGTCAGTCAACCTGCCCGAGATACCGTTAAAACTTATCGAATCAGTGCTTGGCCTTGCCTGCTCGCGTACCCATCGAATTGAACCGTTCTTGTGGAGAATTTTGTAATCCAGCGAGATTTCGTCGCCCGACTGAAGTGCGAGCGTCTTGGATCGAACCAATTCACGGTCTGACTCCTCGACAAGATCATCGATCCAGTTGTATGCGCCCAGTGCGGTTCCGGTAATTTCGACCGCTTTGTATCCTGTGATCTCTTCGATTCGATCAGAGAAAAAGCTGTAGTTCCGCGATCCGTTCTGACCAACGTGAAATGAAAACACGCTCTCATCGATGGTCGAAATCAAATCGCGGTATCTGCAGATAATCGTGATCCAGTCGTACAGGGATTCGAAGCAGGAAACGAGCCTATCAGCCTGATTCAGAAGATTCTCCTTGTCCGATTCGCTAAGCGTATGTTCTGAATTCAGAACGACAAACATATATCCGACGACGATATCTTTATCCCTGACGACGGTAACGATGGCGTCCGAGCAGTTTAGCTGCAGACAGATTCCGGGAGCAATCGAACGATTTATCAAAAGGGGCGCTCCCTGCGCCGCAACCAGTCCGAGGATCGGGTGGTCGCCGGCAATGACGAGTTGATCCCCAACCGGGTCATTTCCGTGATAGCTCTCAGAACCGACTGTCAGATCTCCGTTTTCGTTCTGTACCAACATCATCACGCGCTCTGCTTCCAAGGCCGTGGCAATAGTCTGTAGCGCTGAGTCGCAAAAAACTGCGTGGTCAGGTGACGTTGTCGCCAGTAATCTGAGCGTATTCAGTCCAGTGTGAAGGAGCTCTCCGGGAACGGACCGTTTGATCCGTTTTGATCGAACTCGAATCTTCCGGGTAGAGATGGATGCCGAAACCGAATCTTTCTTAACGGTTCGCTTCTCTTCGGCCTGTGAGTCAGATACATCTTTGATTTCAGACCGAGTCTCGGTGATTGCCTGCGTCAGTGGTCCGGAAGGATTGTTCGGGTCATAGCCGAACACCTGCCAACCGCCGTTCTCACCTCGGACAATGGCACCGATGTGAAGACCACCGAGCTTTAGAGGGAGTTCTGTGGGTTGTGATCCGGCGAGACCCTCGAGAGCAATTTGCATTTCGCCCTGAACAGAGTTGCCTTTTTGCCAACCCCATTTCATCTTGGCAAGGGGATTTACCACCACCAGGTTTCCACTGGCGTCGACCTCGGCATATGCAAGATTGGACGTAGACGGTCCCCCTCGCTCGGCGTCGAGTCGGGTTGAGGCTAATTTCAGGAGGGTGGTGAGATTCATCATCAGAGTGAGAAATCCGGCTTTTTCCGGACTTCACACGCTTCTAATCAAATACGGGGCCAATTGTAACTATAGCTCGGATTCTCTTGCAATTTCATCTCTCCGCTCCAGTGGAACCACCGAAAACAACCAAATAAGGCCAGAAAGCACTTGGACAGCAGCGAATATCAGGATGACTTGTCGCAGGATAAGAATGGAGCTTTCCAGAACGAGACTCGCCGTGAGGATAGAAATCGTATCTACCGACATGATGAGAAGCCATTCTGTTGAGAAAACCCTCCCTCTGAAGCGATCCTCTGTACGTTCCTGCAACAGGACCGTTGACAAGACCCAGTTTACACCTCCGGCCGAATGCGCGACGATGATGGGAAGGGCAATCCAATAGGTCCAACCGATCGAACTCACTACGGCGTAACCGAGGCCGGTCAGGACCATACACCCGCCAAGCACGGACGGCCAATGCACACGATTCTTGAATATGGCCCGACTGATGATCGGGCCGATTCCCGTTCCCAATCCTCGAGCTGCGAACAACATACCAATCGCAGCGGCTTCGCGACCCGGGGCGACCTCTTCTCCTAGCAATGCCAGCATATAAACCAGGCCGCCACCGGCAACTGCCCACGCAGCTTTTGACAGCGCGATCCGTCCGATCCTTGGGTGATTTCGAACGTGCGCCCAGCCTTCAAACACATCCCGAAATATAGCACGGAGCTTGGTGGGTCCTTTCTTTTCTTCCGTGTCCTGGGGAATGACCGCACGATAAATAAAGAAGGCAGACAGCAGATAACTTGCACTGTCAATGAGAAACACGGCTTTGATTCCCAGATACTCTGCGGCAAATCCACCGAGGGCCGCGCCAAGCGTAAGAAGCAGCGACCATGTTGCGGCCATAATCGTATTCGCCGTGACCAATTCTTGCTTCGACGTAATATTGGGAATCGATGCGCTCTGCGCAGGATGAAATACCGAACCGATGACGACCTGGAGCGTGGTGATCACAAAGACGAGATAGATTTCTGAAGCTTCGTCGACTAACAGAAGTCCCAGAACGACCACGGCACGAAGCAAATCGGTCCAGATCATCAGCTTCCGCCTGTCAAATCGATCGACCAGGAGTCCCGCGAACGGAGAAGCCAGAGCCCAGGGCAACATTTTGGTAATAAAAACGGCTCCCAAAGCAAACTCGGATCCGGTCAGATGCAGGATCAGGCTATAGAGCGCAATGGTGTTGAACCAATCGCCAAACAAAGAGATGACATTACCAATCCAGAGGCGTCGAAAAGAGGTGTTCCTCTTGATCAGCTCGAGATAACCTGTCTCGTTCGAGCTCGCCATTCAACGACCTCGCTAGTCGGATTCGCTATCTTCGGGTTCGTTGGATTCAGGATCGTCCTGCTCGTCGAACTCCGGTCTGAGAAGCGGAAAAAGAATCACATCGCGAATGGATTGCTGGTTCGTCATGAGCATGGCCAGCCTATCGATTCCCATACCCATTCCAGCCGTAGGCGGCATACCGTATTCGAGCGCCCTCAGATAATCTTCGTCGAGCTGCATCGCCTCATCGTCGCCCTCTGCCTTCAGCCGCCCCTGATCTTCAAAACGAGCTCGTTGATCATCCGGGTCGTTGAGTTCAGAGAAAGCATTACACAGTTCCTTTCCGTTGCAAATCGCTTCGAATCGTTCGACCAGGAGTTCATTGCTGCGATGCTTTTTTGCAAGAGGACTCAACTCAACGGGATAGTCGGTGATAAAGGTCGGCTGGATGAGCGTCGGCTCGACGCGCGCGCCAAAGATTTCGTCGATCAGTTTGCCGACTCCCATCGAATCCTCGATCTCCAGATCCAGTTTCCCGCAGACGTCGACAAGTTCATCCCGGGTCATGCCTTCGATATTAAACCCGGTTTCTGACTCAATCGCCTCGAGCATGGGAAGACGCTTCCAGGGGCGCGCGAATGATATAGTCTGATCGCCGAACTGAATCTCTGTGGTCCCATGAAGCTCCAGGGCCACCGATTCGATCATTTCCTCCACCATCTCCATCATCCACTCGTAATCCTTGTAAGCAACGTACACCTCGAGCATCGTGAACTCGGGGTTATGGTATCTGGAAAGCCCTTCGTTTCGAAAATCCTTTGCGATCTCGTAAACCCCGTCGTATCCACCGACAATGAGTCTCTTCAAGTACAGCTCATCTGCGATTCGGAGGAAAAGCTGCATATCAAGCGTATTGTGATGCGTCGTGAACGGGCGAGCTGCAGCTCCTCCATAAATGGGTTGCAACGCCGGTGTTTCAACTTCCAAATACCCCCGTTCGTCAAGGAATCGCCGTATGGCCGTTATCATCCGGGCTCGCTCACGAAACACGTTTCGAACATCTGGATTGATAATCAGGTCGGCATATCGCTGCCGGTATCGAAATTCCTTATCGGTAACTTCGTTGTAAAGTTGACCATCCTGCTCTTTGACGACCGGTAGGGGTCGAAGCGATTTCGCCAATAGCTCCAGGCGCTGTGCGTGGACCGATACCTCCCCCATCTTCGTTCGGAACACGAAACCTTCGATACCCACAATATCCCCAATATCGAGCAGCTTCTTAAAGACCTGATTGTAAAATCCCTCCGGTAAATCATCTCGCCTTAGGTAGATCTGAATGGGTCCTGTTGAATCCTGGAGATGAAAAAACGAGGCTTTTCCCATGATCCGCTTGGACATGATGCGACCCGCAATCGATACCTTGAACGGCTCCGAAGCGTCGCCGTCCTCAGCCGGTTGATGGCGTTCGTCGTCAAACTCAGCGAGAATTTCCGAGGCCCGAGAGGTAACGTCCCAGCTGTACGGGTATGGATTGATTCCGGCTTGTTCCAGCTGGTCTCGCTCTTCTCTGCGTCGCTGTTCCTGTTCACTCAGTTCGCGTTTCATCACATCCGTGCCTTGGGAGACGATTCCTCTTGAAAAGTACGGATACGAAGCGCAATCCGCATATGGGTGCTACTCAGGGGTGTAATCGGAGAGTTTCCGAACGGTCATCGTAATATCGGTCAGTGGACGATCGTATGTCTGACTCTGTGGTTGTCCGAGTTTCCTTTGTGTGTCCGCGTCAGCAATTTTATCCAGCACGTCGAGGCCTTCTACCAGTTCACCAAAGACCGTGTAATCCATATCCAGAAAAGGCGTACCGCCAATCGAAACATAGTATTGCCGGTCTTCTTCAGAATAGGAAAAATCGGTTCCCAACTTCTGTTTGATTCCCCGCTCGATTTGGGCAAGCTGTTCCGCCGGTACGGGCTGGCCCTGCACAATATAGAATTGAGACCCGCTTGATTCGCGTTCGGGATTCGTTTGATCTCCCTGTCGCGCTGCAGACAACACGCCTTTCTTGTGAAGGAGATTGGGATTGAATTCCCCCGGAATGGTATATCCAGGGCCTCCACTTCCGTCATTTAACGGGTCATCATCTTTCGAATTCGGGTCTCCGCCTTGAATCATGAAATTCGCAATCACCCGGTGGAACGTGGTGTTATCGTAGAATCCCTCTTCGACAAGTTTGGCGAAATTGTCCCGATGCTTCGGCGTCTCGTCATACAATTTAAGCACCATACGACCGTACGAGGTCTCGATTTCATAAAAATCCTGGCTTGCACTATCGGTGACGGTCAACAACAACATGGCAAATAAGTAGATAATTGTTTTCATGAGTTCGGGATCCATTCGAAATTGTCACAAAGCGCTCCGGTACAGGTACACCGTTTTTTGGTTCCTCTCAGTTCCTGTACGATGATTCGGTTAGTCCATGGTGTCGTCTTGTGAATCGGACGACAGAAACTCCGTAAGGAGCTCAAGCATTGCTTCGGCCAGTTCGTCTGTAACCCGACCGGACTCAGATGCCAATCGAATGGATTCCGTTGCCAACGAAGTGTAGACCGGAATCAGATGAGGAGCGCGACCCTGAATCTGATGTAAATGTTCTCGTAAAACCCGAACATCACCTCGTACGATAGGACCAGTCAGGGCATCCTCGGGTCCAAGTTCGAGTGCGTTTGATAAAGCCTGTCTGGTCAGCGTTCCGAACAATGCTCTATATCGATCGCTGGCGGGCCCATTTTCTCCGAGCGCAGCTTCCGAGAGCTCCTGTGCCATCGCCTGGAGGGTAACCAGGTAATTGCTGGCCATCACTGCTGCAGCATGAAAGAGTCCTTTAGTGCTTGCGCTGAGTGTAAACGGCGCCGCTCCAAGAGTTTGCGCAACTGCTGAAGCCGCTTCAACAGCCTGTTCGCCCCCTTCTATCCCGATAGGCAGTCCACTGAACCGGGTAGGATCCGCGGTCTCCGGATCTCGATCGGTAAATGTCTGAAGAGGATGAAATGATGCAGTCAGAGCGCCGGCTACTTCGAAGGGAGCCAGCACATCCGACGTCCAGGTGCCTGATGTATGAATCACCAGCCTGTCCGCCCAGTCATCCATCGGACGAGCGACTTTCTCTGCGATCGCTTCTGCGACTTGCAAAAGGGCATCGTCGGACACGGAAAAGACGACGAGGTCTCCAGGCAGATCGTTGGACTCCAGCAAATCACTCAGCGAAACGGCGTTCGCACCGTCTAGATGCGCAGCCAGGTTTTCAGCCGATTCGAGGGTTCGACTGGCCACGATGAGTGGTCGAATCCCTTTCTGAGCAAGCGCCTTGGATAGCGCGGTCGCCACGTTCCCGGCGCCCAATACAGAAAACGTTTCTGGTAAACAGATGTCCATGCCGCGTCTCCGGACAGCGAATCGCTCAGATGTCGATTTCTCTTTTCTGTACGATGAACAACCCTTCGCGCCGGCTTGTCAAAAGGATCATTCCGCTCTCGAAAAACGGATAGTTACTCCAGGTGCCGTCGAATCCCGACACGTTCAAGCCATTCGGAGTGGTATCGAAGAATCCTACCTCGACCGGATTCGCCCGGTCTCGGACATCGATAATCCGCAGGCCGCTTGCGTTGTTGGCTTGATACATGTAGTCGCCATGTACATAGAGGTTATGATCCGTTGAATTGGCATCCCCAAAGAACTCCCCGATCATTTCAGGATCGTCGAGATCGGTCACGTCCCAGATCATCGTTCGAGTCCGATCGACAACCCCTCTGTTTTCATCCGCCTCATCATTCTGATAGAAAAAAGCATGATCATCCGTGAGCCAGCCCTGGTGGACGAATGCCGAGTTGGGGTATGTCCCTATGCTGATCGGTACCGGATGGTTTTTGTCCGACACATCGGCGATACTGATTGCCGTACCGTTCGAGCCTATGCAGATTTCTTTCCCGCGATGCTCGGCATCAGGGCCGTCATAAACGACACACTGCGCATCGTGCGTCGCACCGGAACCTCCCCGACCGGTCGTTTTGTCTATGAAACAACCCGCAAATTCAGGCTCAGTTGGTTCTTGAATGTTGATCATGTGAAGGGCGCCTCCACACGTATCGCCCCCCGATCTTCCACCTACCGCGAATGCATAGCCGGACTCCTCGTTGATCACGATGTTATGTGCGCTTGCAATGCCGTGATATGTCATGTCCGGTTCAAATACGACAGGCGGGTTTTCGACATGCCGAAGGCGCGTCAGGTCAAAAACCTGCATACCGTGTTCGCGAGCTCCGTCGGCGACGATAAACGCATGATCATTATACACCTTAATATCTCTCCAGGTGCTTCCAGGCGAACCCTCTGTGCGTGGAAGTTCTCCCAAAATGACCGGCATTTCAGGTACAGAAAGATCAATAAACACCGCACTTTCCATGTGGGCAATCAGACCGTACTCCTTGCCCGTTTCCGGATCGGTCCAACCCCAGACATCATTGAGTCGTACACCCCTGTTCATTCCCAGGTCGTTATTCGGAATGAATGACACGAGATCTACGTTCGAGCACTTGAACTCGCGCGCCGATCCGTCTTCGCAATCGGTGCGATCGTTCAACACCTTCTCATGACTTCCCAGGTCGCGATAAACCGTTGCCACCTGACTCCAGGTGTTCTCTTTTCTTTCAAAGATCGCGGCTATTCCCTCCCCGTAATCATGGCCGGGCATTCCAACAATCGCAACATCCCCAGAAACGGCGATGGAGCTTCCAAATTGGCTTCCATCTCCCGATTCATCTCCAGTGAGCTCCAGGGCGTCCTTGAAATCATGAGAAAAGTCGACGACCATTCCCGTGCGACGATTTTCGAAGGGCGCCGAAGCCCAGATCCGCTTCCCGTCAAACGCGAGTGCCGAGCCCAGACCCCGCCTTTCACCCTCGGTGACTTCGGGTACAGCCCGGCCGAAAAAGTGCCAGGATGCACGTCGGCGAACGAGGATTTCGAGCCGACCCGTAAACTGATTGGCCATTGGGACACCGACTGCGATTCGATTTAGATCCAGCGCAACACTCGATCCGAATCGCTCCTGGGCCGCTGCCTCCCGATCCCGACTCAAGTACACCTGAGACCACTCCGATCCACTTTCGGCGCGCTCGTAAACGTACACAGCTCCCCGGTTTTCGTCAGTGCCCGGTGCTCCAACCGCGAATCGGTTTTCCCGAATCGCCAAGGCAGCGCCGAACTCCTGTCCTCCGTCGGTTGATTCGCCCTCGAGTCGCTGTACTTCCGTCCATGAGGACCCGGAGTACTGAAACACATACACGGCTCCCGCTCTCTCGTTTCTTGATGGTGCGGCAACCATTCCCCATCCGTCAGCCACCGCAACCGACGAACCAAACCGGTCGCCCGCCTCCGTCTCGGCTGCCTGAAGAGAGTTTATTTCTCTCCACGAGCCATCACTTCCTTTCTCAAAAACATAAACGATTCCGGTATGGTCCTCGAATTCGGTGGCTCCAACAAAAAGGAAAGCCCCAAATCCAGAAATCGAAGAGCCAAACCGGTCCCCGACACTGGATTTCGAACTGACCAGCGTTTGCGATTCCGCCCACGAGCCGTCCGGGTGCTTTCTGTACACATGGACCATGCCCGGTGTAGAAAATCCACTGGGTTCTGCGATCAATACGTCCGATCCAACGATCGCGACGGCACCGCCGTAGGAAGAGCGAAGATTATTCAGTTCAACGAAGGACTCCGTTGAAAAAGCTCCAATCTGTAACAGGACAAAGCACAATGTGAGGACGAACGATAATCGCTTCATTTCCAATCGAATTCAAATGGCAGGACGGGGAAGTGAGACGCCGGTAAAAGACGTCTTGTTCACTTAAGAATACTAAATATTAAGGGTTCCATCTTCGGTTCCCGCTCGTTGTTGGTTGCATCCAAATTGAGCCCAACTTGGCGCGTTGGGTGGTCAAATACAGAATCAGGTACGAATCTTCTTTTTTTGTAACCCTTTGTTTGCGCTCAGTGTGTACACTGTGGAACGTAGTCGAATTATTCCCATGACAGAACCTGAGCATATCGATCCTGTAGGGTCAGAAGAATTGGATATCTCATTCTTTGAGATACCTCCGGCGGCAGCGTATTTCGAAACCATACAGCAGCTTCAGAAGCTGAATGCGAAGCTCGATGTTTTGATTGGCAATCAGTGCGAAGTACTGGCTGCACTTAACAGTACAGACGTCGACACGAACCTCAATCAGGCGCGCGCGGAAGTCGCGCGTCTTTATGAAGCGCATCTCCTTCAATATTTCGGCGATACCGATATAGATAGGGAGGCACTTAAGAAATCGATTCACCCTGCGGACAGGCATCCTGCAGAGGCTGATCCTGCAACCGATAAACCGGGAGAGAATAATTCTGTGGACGAAGATCCTCAAGAAAAAGACCCGGAGAGCAAAGAATCGAGCCAATAGGCGGGCAAAAAAGAAGGTATGGGTCCGTTTTTGCCTTTCTACCCGTCCGCGGAGCCTCGATCTTGGTGTCAAGTCCGAGCGGAATCCCTCCATTCGACATTTCCCTCGGCAATCAGCTCTGAACGTTCCCCACCCGGTCTGAATGCGATGCACATTCGCATCCATGCTCATCCTTTATCTGGATCGATAAGATCTCGGTTTCGAGGTGAATTATCTCCTTTCATGAGCGTAGGAGGCACGTATGGGAAGACGAGCTACAAAACTCAGACTAACCATCTATTTCGTCGGTCTTGTTTTTTACTCAGGTATAGGAGCGGTGGCACAGACCCAGACCAGACCGAATTATCCAATCATTTTCGACGATTTTGATTACCGCGATGAACAAGAGTTGTTTGGTGCCAATCCCTGGACGAACCTGGATGGATTCATTCATCTGAGGGAACAGGCGTGGTATAAAGTAAACTGGGACCAGTTGGAATTTGCCGGAACGGCTCACTTCAATTTCGTCACGAAAGGAAGCGTCCGGCTACAAACCGACAAAGGCCACTCTTACAAATGGGAGTCCGGATATCTCCCTCCGGTTCTGGTTTCCGGATTTTCCAATCGAACGGGAACCTGGGCCGCGCGCCTGCGGCTGGATGATATCTCGTTGGGAATGGTGACGGATTCACCGTTAACCCTTTCTTTTTGGACTCACTCTACAAACGTAGTTTGCACCAAGGATCCAAGGCGAGGAGAATGTGGGCGTGCGGAATCCAGGTGGTCGGAATTCAATCACGAGTGGAATAATTCGTTCGACTACTTGTATCCACAGTACCTGTCCAACGGAGGAGTCATTGACGGCGAAGACACGAACACCGGCGCATTTCGAATGCGTGATCCGATAAAAAGCTTTAACCGTGATCTCTCTTGTCGGTTATTCCGTAGCGACGTCGGGGAAAGTATCGAGGATGCGAGTGCCTGCATGAAATGGTTTGTCAGTAACGACCATTCGGACCGGTACGCAGATTTACTTATCTCTTACGACAATGAAACGCTCGTTTTCGAAGCGGCAGCATGGCGGGTATTGGATATGAGCGAGTTCGGTAGCGCTGATGTCCTTGAAGGGATAAGAATGAAAGAGGAAATTCCGATCGGACGAGCAGCCCAGTCCATGGCGACGAGATTCACACTGCTAGGTCGCACGCGAGATAAATGTGAGTCCATGAACCTCTTTGCCGAGTCGTGCTGGAAGCAGGATCGTTCGATTGGATTCAGTATCGACTGGTTTTTCTATTCTCCTTCGACTCACGTTGAATTGATGGATGTAGTTGACAACATAAACTGGCTCCGGGCGAAAAATCGGAATCGAGTGAATACGACCGGCCAAATTCTGACTGCACCACCACAGGCTTTTCAGCTTTCGGTTGAACTCCTAAACCCGCTTACCAATTCAGTGCCGGAGTGGACCGTCGTTCCCATACAACGGGCAACAAAATACTACAGGCTCAAAGTTTCGTGGCGTTACCGGTCAAGGGTGATGAAGGGTGGCCCATGGACGGCCTGGAGCCCACCTGAAGTCGGCGGATTCACGTACTCGCCTCCAGTCAAATACGAAGCCCGGTATCAAGTGGAGGTGTCGGCTTTGGTTTCGGACTGGTACGAAGAATCAAATCGAATCCGGATTTCGGGTTGTATGACCGATTTTGGGAACCGAGTCGGTGAGTGCGATGTGGTTTCGGATTTAGACGTTCTGGCTGAAAACTATCCCGAGCCTTTCAACAACGGCACGAGTATCCGATTTGAGCTTCCGGAAAGTAGCCTGGTCAAATTGACGATTTACGACATTCTCGGGCGTTACGTGACCACGCTGGCAGACGACTATCGCCGTAACGGCACCTACACGGTGCATTGGGACGCCACGTCCGCTGCCAGCGGCATTTATCTCTACGTTCTGGAGACGAAGGACTCGCGATTGGTCGAACAGATGGTTTTGCTGAAATAGCTTTATCCTGGCTGCAGTTCAAGAGCACCACCGACAGGTCTACGCGGATCCTTGTTTTTGGGACTCGAACCGCGTTTCTTGGATCTTCTCGAACCAATTCGGACCTATCATAATGCATTACACTTTCCGCATGGCGATTCTGATATCGATCGCTATGGTCGTTCTTGCCCCTCCTTCAACGGCACAGGATGCGGTCATTCGACCCCTCCCCTCACTTCGAGACCAGGCTGACGAACAGCAGGCCTGGACCGCGTACCGCGTGAACCATATTCTCCCCGGATTAATGGCGAAGTATGGTGTCGATCTATGGGTACTTTCCATGCGCGAGTATGCCGAGGACCCCGTTTTTTGGTCGATTGCTGCTCCCACGACGTTCGCGGCGCGGCGCCGATCCATCTATCTGTTCCACCGCCGCGAAGACGGATCGGTGAGAAATATTGCCTTGGGAGGCGGTAGCCAAGGGGGCGTATTCGAAGCGTATAGGGATCCGAATCAGGATGTTGCCGGTCGCGAGCTCTGGGCTGACGCTCAGTGGCAGCTGTTCAGAACTTTTGTGGAGGAGGCCGATCCTTCCTCAATTGCTCTCAATATTGATCCGGTTCATGCTTTCGCCGACGGTCTTCATTCGGGTGAGCGGGAAGCGCTTGAGGTGGCCTTGGGCCCGGAGTATCTCGAGCGCGTGATTCGGGTGCCGCAACTGGCCATCGATTTCATCGCTGTCAGAGCGCCTGCGATGGAGGAGCGGTATCGAAACATAGAAGAAACCGTTCACGCGATTATTGGAGAGGCCTTTTCTTCTGCGATAATCACTCCAGGAAAGACGACGACCGATGACGTGCGCTGGTGGCTCCGGGAAAAAGTTCAGGAGTTGGGCATGACCACGTGGTTTATGCCGTCGGTTGGAGTACAGCGTCAGGAGGTCGGGAGTAGCGGAAGCCCGGAGGGAGACACCGTGATCGAACGCGGCGACCTGCTCTGGTGCGACTTCGGCGTGATCGCGATGCGCCTTAAAACGGATACACAGCATCTGGGCTACGTTCTTCGCGATGGAGAATCTTCACCACCGGAAGGTCTAGTAAATGGGCTTCGTACCAGCAACCGGTTGCAGGATATCCTTTTGGCAGAAATGGAGCCTGGTCGCACCGGGAACGAAATTCTGCTCGCCGCCCTGGATCAGATGCGGAGTGAAGGAATCGACGGCACGATCTACACGCACCCGATCGGCGATCACGGACATGGAGCAGGCCCGCTCATTGGTCTGTGGGATCGTCAGGAAGCCCTGCCGGGTCGAGGAAATGTCCGACTTTCTACCAATACGTGGCATTCCATCG
>SMXL01000094.1 GCA_004356385.1 Bacteroidota bacterium | reverse complement strand
GACTTGTCAAAGATATAGTCGAATCCCTCTTGTGTTGCAACTTCCTCTATTGCTGTTAATACTCTCTCCTGTATAGGACGCATAAGTTGTTCCTGTTGGGTAAAGATCTCTCCTTCGGGTCCAAAATAACTGGCTCGCCGATTTTCCAGATCCTCCTCAGCATTCATTATTTCCTGTCGCCTTCTTTGACGTTCGTCGTTCGTGTAAAGAAGCTCTCGCGCCTGGTAATCCTTGAATTTCTGATCCAGTTCTTGGCCCAGTTTCGTCAGTTCCGAATTCCACTCTTCTGCAGTTCGGTCGAGTTGCTGCTGAATCGTGACATATTCGGGAGTTTTGGACAAAATGTATTCAGAGTCTACATACCCCAATTTCTGCTGGGCGGTGGATGCCTTTATTCCAAAAAGCATAATCAGTGCTAAAAAGGCGGTGCGCTTGTTCATAATCCGATTCATAATTCGTGCCTCCCGTCGGACGTTTGTTGTCCAAAATCGTATACAATACCACTCACTCCGTGGACCACTACATTCCGAATCCCTGACCGAGGCTGAACTGAAACGTCCATTTCTGGGTGCCATTATGGCTGGAGTTGATTGGTTCAAAAGAATCGAAATTGTATCCATAAGTCAACTCAACCATACCAAGAATGGGCAAAGCAATGCGTGCACCGAATCCAGCCGATCGAAATATTTCAGAAGGATTATAGGATTGAAAATTGTCCCATGAGTTTCCCGCATCAATAAACAAATATGGTGCCGCCTGGAGTTGTTGCCCCTGTACGGCATTCCACCTCAACTCGGACGTGAACTTGTTCAATATCCGTCCGCCGAAAGGGTCGTCATCGATTCGAGGTCCCAGCGCACCCAGAGGATATGCTCGCATGTACACGATATCTTTTCCAAAGAAATTGAAGAATCCTTGCGTCTCGAATGGAGATCCTCCAAGTACAAATCGCTCGAATTGAACCTCTTCACCGGTCAACGTCCCGATGTACCCCGCGTCAACACCCACGCCTATCGAGACCCGACGGAGCAAAGGTATATTCCAACTCGTGTTGAGTCTCCATTTGTGATACTGAATCAGATTGGCAAAAGGAGGAGCAATCTCCAGAGATAGCAGGAATTTCGAACCCGAGGTCGGAAAAATCGGATTATCCACGGAATTCCTCATGAGTGACTGCTTGAAGGTTATTTCTGAGCTGATACCGAGTGGCAGCGTGGAGATGTAGTCGTTGTTGTCGAAATACTGATATCCGATCGTCGAAGAAGTGCTAAAATACTGATCAGGCCACTGCAGTCGCTGCTCATAAAACGTTCTGACAGAGAAGGTCAGCAGGTTACCGGTCGAAGTCGTTCGAAACGAGGACAACGAAATTTTGGAATAGGAGAGGGAAATTCCAAGAGGAGTAGGGCGACCTCTGAACCATGGTTCGGTAAATGAAATCGAATATTGTTGATACCGACGTCCGTTAGTCTGCACACTTAGCGATAACTTCTGCCCATCTCCAGAAGGCAACGGGCGCCATGCACCCTTCTTGAATATATTTTGAGCGGAGAAATTATTGAACCCAAACCGGAGTTGAAGAATGATTCCGAACCGGCCCCAGGTGCCGGACAGTTCCAGTTGATCCGATCCCTGTTCTTCAAGGTTATATTTCAAGTCGACCTGTTTCTTCTCGGGTCTAAGCTCGACGCTCGGGCCCGCAGCCAGGGACTCCTGGGTGAAATAATTCATCTGCATCAGTCGTCGAATCGACTCCTGGATCTGATTTCTACTGAACCGATTCCCAGGAATAGTGATCAACTCGCGGCGAATTACATGCTCCCGGGTTTTTCTATTTCCCGCGATCGAAACGTCACCGTAGCGAAAAATATCCCCCTCAAAAATATCAAAGGTGAGGTCGAGAGAGTCCGTCCCGACAACGGAAATTCGTGGATTCACGTTGAAGCGCATGTACCCACTGTTCATATACAAACTGGATACATCGTTGTCTTTGCCCACTCCATACAGCTTTTCGTCGAGTCTTTTGGTATTAAACCGGTCTCCCGATACAAATCCGAGTTGATTGGTTAGCGTCTCGTCTGAATAAATAGTATTGCCGTCCCATTCGATATTTCGGACGAAATATTGCGGCCCTTCTTTTACGTCCAATTCGATGATCATTTTGGGCTTTTTCCCGGACTCCTGGTCCAGAAAGACCGAGTCACGAACTATGCGAGCGTCATAATATCCGCGCTCCGAATACTTCTCGATTATTCGATCGAGGTCCTCGTCAAAAACGTCCTCCTTGTAGATTCCGCGATGCCAGAACTTCCACCAGACGGGCTTTCTTGTTTTCATGAACCGCCTGACTCTCTTGTCAGTGAGTGACTCATTTCCACCGATGATTACCCTTCCCACTTTTACTTTCGGCCCGCGATCGATGGCGAAGTCGAGTGAAGACGTATTGTCTTCATGGTCCGTGCGAGTAACATCCACTTTCGCGAGAGGTCTGCCCTTCTCTGCGTAGTACTCTTTGATGATCTGTGTTGCACGTGCAATAGAATTTTGGCGAACTGCCGCCCTCGTGTACAGAGGTATCTCTTTCCGGAGATCCTTCTGTGCGCCCTTCCCGATTCCCGTGAATGAATATTCTCGCAGCGAGGGTGTTTTTTTGACTCGAATGAGAAGAAATACACCTTGACCGACTCGGCGCTCTTCTACGATCTGGACATCCGCATAAGTGCCTAGTCTGTAGATCGCACGTATCGCATCTCCAAAGGCCGGGTCGCCGGGAATAGTAACCCGCTGTCCGACCACCAGGCGACTACTCTGAAGAACGAAGCTACGCGTGTATTCGTCCGTTACTCCTTCGACTGACAAACCCAGGATTTCCAGATTTTCGAGCCCTCCGGCCAGCGCAGAACTGCCTATTTGCGCTCGCGCCGATCCTGCCAAGACAACGCCCAGCGCAAAGACAGACACAGCAATAAAAAATCGACCCGACATAAACATTCCGCTAAAATAATTGAGGATTCTTAGACCTCGGTATTGGTTTGCCGCACTAACGGCGAATATCCGGCGTTGGTTTCGCGAAGACTGGTGCGATTCGACGTTCCCTACGGAACGCGACAAAGAGCGACATTATTGTCTCGACGCGCCCTGTACCATCCAGTCAGAACGCCTCGTACGGAACAAGATTGTCCGGTGGAAGAAAAGATCACTTCGTAGCCTCAATGCGCCCAAATCGACGATCGCGCCCCTGGAAGGTTTCTATCGAATCGTAGAGCTGTTGGCGACGAAAATCAGGCCAGTACACATCGGTGAAATACAATTCAGAATAGGCAATTTGCCACAACAGAAAATTTGAAATCCGAAAATCTCCGCCGGTTCGAATCAAAAGATCCGGATCCGGTACGGTAACCGTCTCCAGCGCTTGCGAGATCATCGATTCGTCAATCATGTCGGGGTCGATATAACCATCTCTGGCTCTCCTGGCCAGCGCCCTGGTTGCCTCAATAATTTCCCAGCGACCGCTGTATGACAGAGCGAGGATCAGCGTGATCCTCTCGTTTTCTGAGCTCGCGGTAATCGATTCCTCCAACTCACGTTGGGCTGCCACGGGCAACGCACTCCAGTTCCCGATTGACTGAAACCGGACACCCTGTTCTAGAAACGTATTCATTTCTTTTCGGAGCGTTCTGATAAGCAACTCCATGAGTGCATTGATCTCAGTAACCGGTCGGTTCCAGTTTTCCGTGCTGAAGGTATACAGCGTCAGGTAACGGACTCCCACCTGAGCACAGGCTTCTACAATGTCTCGTACGGATTCGACCCCTTCCCTGTGGCCTTGAATTCGATTGAGCCCCTTCTCTTTCGCCCACCGACCGTTGCCATCCATGATAATGGCTATGTGTTCGGGGATTTCGCCATTTGCCACAAGCTCCTCTTGAGCTTTTAGATCCAAATCGGTTTGAATGGTCATTTTTGGAGACCTGAGCGACGAGTTGATGGGAATTCTCTCGGTCGTTCGGCTACAACTTCAGAATGTCATTCACAATGGCGAATGCCATAAATGCAAACAAAAGGACCATGCCGATCTGTTGGGCTACCATTCTCAGCTTCAATGACGGCTCACGACGAACGACGCCCTCATACAGGAGAAACATGAGATGCCCCCCGTCAAGAGCTGGAATCGGAAGGATATTGATGATGGCGAGTGTAATGGAAAGCATCGCTACGATGGTCCAGAAATAGTATCCACCCCGAGAGGCCGCCTCTTTTGTAACCTTGGCGATCATGATTGGACCACCAATGTTCTCGCGGAAATTCTCCTTACCCGAGATCAGCCTTCCGAAGCTGGTGAGAATGACTGACGTATTGGTCCATGTTTCTGACAAACCCACCCCTATTGCTTCGATAGGTGAGCTTTTCCGAATCCGCAGGTAATTCCTTATGCCAAGGAGAAAGCGTTCCCCGTCAAGTGTCGGAGTCACTCTTGTCTCATACAGTATACCATGAACAGCCGCATCGCTTTGCGCCACGGCGCCTGGCGGTATGATCGCCGACAACGAATCGGGGCGCCTGAATGTGACGAACATGGGCTCGCCCTCGGATTCCTGAACCAGTTCCCGCATCGTAGAGTAAAAACTGACCTGCTTACCATCGATTAGCTCGATCAGGTCTCCCACCAGAAGGCCGGCTGCTTCTGCTCCTCCATCATCGATGATTTCACCGATAATGGCTGGATCAAACTCGACACCAAAAATTCCACTCGACTTGTTGAGTCGGGTCATTATATCAGACGGTCCATTCGCGGTCAGCGTTTGACCGTCCCGCTCAAACTCGACGACAAACTGATCGGCCTTCAGAATCTCCTGCAGCCTGGTGAGACGACTGTTGGCATCGGCTCTCTCTCCGTTCACGGCGATGACTCTGTCACCCGTCCTGAGCCCCATATCGTATGCAATCGATTCATCCCGAATCTTAACGAGACCCTCTGCTACCTGGACCGGATATCCGTAAAAGGCATTAAGACTGATGAATATGACCGCCGCTAAAATCATATTGAACACGACTCCAGCCGTAATAACAACGATCCTCTGCCAGATGGGCTTTGATCTGAACTCCCAGGGTTGTGGCTCCGAGGTCAATTCCTCGGTGTCCATGCTTTCGTCAACCATCCCGGAAATTTTCACGTATCCGCCCAGTGGCGTCAGTCCGATCACGTATTCCGTTTCTCCGAATTTCTTTCCAATAATCTTTGGAGGGAAGCCGATCGAAAATTTTTCGACCCGCATTTTGAATAGCTTTGCGAGAAGAAAATGTCCCAGTTCATGGACAAAAACCAAAATCATGATGGCCAAAAGGAGCCAACCGATGGTGGTTAGGATTTCAATAAATAATCCCATAAAAAATGCTGGAGAGGAGAGTCTGGCCTCTTGTTAATCCGAGTTTAAAAGGGGCGGTCTAATGACCTTGGGTGTTAGCGAGTTCCTGAACACGGCGGCGGGCCCGGTGATCTGCATGCATCAGTTCGTCTATCGTCGAACTTCCCTCATCTCCAAGGTCATTCAGGGTGCGCTCAATCAGTACAGGAATATCCAGAAATCCGACTTGGTCTTGAAGAAACAGCTCAACTGCCATCTCGTTGGCAGCGTTGAGTATCGCCGGAGCGGCTCCGTCAGCTTGAAGCGCGGCGAATGCCAAATCCAGACAAGGAAATTTCGCTCGATCCGGCGTACTGAATTCGAGCGTGGCCACCTCGTCCCACGAAATTCGAGAGTGATCTGCAGGCCACCGTTCGGGATAGCAAAGTGCGAACTGAATCGGAATTCTCATGTCCGGAACGCCGAGTTGTGCTTTCGTGGAGCCGTCAACAAACGTCACGAGAGAATGAATAATAGACTGGGGATGCACCAGAACATCAATCGCGTCTGCGTCCACATCGAACAACCAATGGGCTTCAAGAACTTCTAAGCCCTTGTTCATCATAGTCGCAGAATCAATCGTAATCTTAGGACCCATGTCCCACGTTGGGTGCCGAAGCGCCTCCTCCCTGGTAATCTTTGAAAAAGTGTCAATAGCCCGATCCCGAAATGGTCCGCCGGAGGCGGTCAGTGTAAGCCGATCGATGGATTCCATTTTTTCACCCATGAGACACTGAAAGATGGCCGAATGCTCACTGTCAACAGGGATAATCTCGGATTGGCGGGCCACCGCCAAGGGGCAAATGATCGACCCGGCGATGACGAGCGTCTCTTTGTTCGCCAAAGCAACGCGCTTTCCTGCCTCGATCGCAGCAATCGTCGGGCGAAGACCAGCGGCGCCAACCATAGCGGTCACGACAATGTCGGTAGAGTCCCTGGCTGCCGCTTCCACCAAGCCCTCTTCGCCGCCCCAGACTTCAATCGACAAATCAGCCAAAAGACCTCGGAGAATTGGAAGGCTCTCGGTCTCAGCTACAACCACGCATTCAGGTGAAAATTCCCTGGCCTGGGCCTCAAGAAGCTCGACGTCCGAGCCGGCTGAAAGCACCGTCACGCTGAATCGATCCGGAAAGAGCCGGATGATATCCAGAGTTTGTCTCCCGATTGACCCCGTTGAACCAAGGATGGCGACGTTTTTTTTATCTGGGTTTCGGCTCTCAGTCATGCGGTCCTGTTCTTCGTTTGCGAAGATGAAACGGAGTAAAACGTAATGATATTGGCCCGTTTCCGCCTTTAGGGAATAAAAATGATTAAGAAATGCGCGAGGGCCAGGGTTGGATGAAACTTACGGGCTT
Source organism: Bacteroidota bacterium (assembly GCA_004356385.1). The sequence continues at coordinate 4,072 of SMXL01000094.1, read as the reverse complement.
CGACGACCATATTAAAGCATCTTTTACGACGGACGGTTCGATTCGAATTTCATACTCCTTCTCTCGGATTCTGCCTGAGAGAGCTTCGCTGAGACTATTCGGTATGCGGCGTCAACGCCCTCTTCTTATTCTCGTCTTATTTGTATCTGTTATTGGCGCCTTCCCGCTCCGTGTGGGGGCCCAGAATTACGACAGTACGCTGGTTTCGCGATTTCAATTGGCGGAATCGTTTCTGAGGGCGGCACAATTCCAGCGAGCCATTGGCCTCCTGGAAGACCTGGTATCTCGAAGCCCGGAGACCCATGTATTCTACGAACGTCTTCGATCCGCGTACGAGGGTGTGAAGCGTTTCGATGACGCGATCGCTCTCGTTGACCAGAAAATTGCTTCGGAATCCGTGCCTACACTTTATCTCTCGGAGAAAGCCCGACTGGTTTTCCTTACAGGAGATGAGCAGCGGGCCGCCGACGTTTGGCAACTGGCTATCGAATCCAATCCGGATGTGGCGAGCGTTTACCTCATGGTTTACCGATCCGTCATGCAGGTTCGCATGTTCGAGCTTGCCATTTCGTATCTGGAGCAAGGTCGCGAGCGCATTGGAAACGGTACTCTCTTTCAAACCGATTTGGCATATCTCTACGGCCTTTCCGCACAGCATGATAAAGCGATGCGGGAATATCTGTCTCTACTAAAAGCCACAGACGAGCAATTGAACTATGTACGATCTCGGCTCAATCAGTTTATCCTGGACGACGGCGCGCTTGAGATAAGTATTGCTGAAGTGGAAAATGCCGTTGCGACTGAACCCCTGGTCCGGTCGTATCGAGATCTGCTTGGCTGGCTGTACGTCGAAGCCGGGCGATTTCGCGATGCCTTTAATGTGAATCGGGCCATCGATCAATTGGAGGAGGAAGGCGGGCGCGTTCTTTACGCTTTCGCTCAGGTAGCCGCCGAAGCCAGCGCCTACGACGTAGCCGTGGAGGCGTACAAAGAGATCCTGGTCTCATACTCCGACGTCCAGACCCTCCCGGAGGCGCTACGGGGCCTGGGATTGACGCAGGAGCGATGGGCGGAAAGTGATCATGAACGAGTCTTTGACGATTCTGGAATGAGCATTCCGGAGACGCATTATCACGAGGCTCTCGATTCTTATTCTCGATTCCTCAGTGACTGGCCCAATCATGCCCTATTCCCGGATGTTCTCCGCCGGGTCGGACGTCTTCAACAAGATGTGTTTTTCGACTATCCGGCGGCTGAAGCTATTCTCACGGAAGTGATCACTAGATATCCGAATCACAGAGCTGCAAACGATGCAGCCTTCGACATCGCCCGGCTGAAATTGGTGAACAATGATCTGGTTACCGCTGAAGTACACTTTTCGCGAATCGTTTCCAGGTTGAGAACGGGCGAGACGGCAGACCTTGCTCGATTTGAGCTCGCGCAGATCCACTTTTATAGAGGCGAACTGGAGAGTGCGTTATCGCTTGCGTCTGCGCTACAGGAAAACACATCTGCCGACGTTTCCAACGATGCGATTCAGCTCAAACTGCTGCTGATGGAGAATCGAGGTCCGGATTCACTCGATACACTGCTCCGAGGATTCGCTCAAGCCAAGCTGCTCGTACGACAGCACCGCACCGACGAAGCGTTGTCGCGTATTAATATTTTACTGGTACAGTCAGGTGAACATCCTCTCACAGACGATTTACGATTTGAGCGTGCAAGGCTTCTTCGTATCCATGGCCTGTCGAGAGACGCCGTGCAGGCCTATCTCGAAATTCCGCTTATTCATCCCGACAGTTTTTTCGGAGATCGCTGCTTATTTAAAGCCGCCGAAATTCAATCGAATGACCTGGGCGATTCAACCGGTGCGACTGCAACGTATTCTCGTCTGCTCAATGAATATCCAGGATCCCTTCTTGTGCCGGATACGCGAGCGCGAATACGAATCCTCCGAGGTGATGGTGCCTGATATGAATTTTGGAAATCACGTGATGAATAAGAAAAGAGGCGTGCGTATGACCAGGCTCCTGTGCCTGGTACTGGGTTTGTTGACCATTCATACGGCGCGTGCTCAGGATATCCTTATTGCCATGGACAACCAGCAGTCCGATCATCTGAAAGCGTATGGCGCTGTATTCTGGGCCCTCGAACGACAGATTCCGGTCGACTGGCTGCTCAACTACAGAGGAGGATCCTTTTTGCTTGCACAAGACGAACTCAGTGAATCGGAACTTCGAATCAGAGGGGTCTCCTATGAACTTTTATCCGGGGCTCAGACGGCTACCGTGATATCTGAGATAGAAGATGAATCGAGCAACACGAGTATTGTTCGTCTCGAAAAAGCACCGAAAATAGTCGTTTATGCTCCAGACCAGACACTGCCCTGGGATGATGCCGTCCTGCTGGCCCTGACCTATGCCGAAGTGCCGTACGAAATGATTTATGATGATAGCATTTTGGACGGCAAACTCACGGACTACGACTGGCTCCATCTTCACCACGAAGATTTCACAGGCCAATATGGGAAGTTTTTTAACTATAGAAGCTCGCAGTGGTACATCGAACAGCAGAGACAGTCGGAAGCCACCGCACGTCGGCGTGGTTTCAGAAAGGTCAGCCGCCTGAAATTGTCAGTGGTCGAAGAGATTCGAACCTTTGTGGGCATGGGCGGCTTCCTGTTCGCCATGTGTTCCGGGACGGACACGTTTGATATAGCCCAAGCAGCCTATGTCACAGACATCGTACCATCGGAATACGATGGAGATTCGATCGACCCGAATGCGTTGTCGGCACTTGATTTTGAACGGACGTTCGCGTTTCAAAATTTCCGGCCGAGTTTCAATGCCCGCGAATACGAACATTCTGATATTGATACGGGGCCGCCACCACCGCAACTTCGAAACCCGGCCGTGGATTACTTTACACTGTTTGACTTCAGCGCGAAATGGGATCCCGTTCCGACGATGCTAACTCAGAACCACGTTTCGACGGTGAAAGGCTTCATCGGTCAGACCACCAATTTCAGAAAGTCTACCGTCAAGCCCAACGTGGTGATCATGGGTGAGTCACCTGGCCGCGATGAAGTTCGGTACCTGCACGGTACCTTCGGAGAAGGAACATTTACGTTCTATGGTGGACACGACCCTGAAGACTATCAGCATTATGTGGGCGATCCGGCCACCGACCTGAGTCTTCACAAACATTCTCCGGGATACCGATTAATTCTGAATAATATTCTCTTTCCGGCGGCCAAGAAAAAGAAGCAGAAAACCTGATATGGCGGAATCGACAAAAACCGTAGCAGAATCTCGTTGTGAAATGAGTGAGATCGTACTGCCTAACGATACGAACAGCCTCGGTAATCTGATGGGTGGGCGCCTGCTGCATTGGATCGATATCTGCGCTTCGATATCCTCCCAACGTCACGCTGGCTCAGCGTGCGTCACGGTAGGAGTCGATGAAGTCGATTTTAAATCCGCGATCAGACAAGGCGAAATCGTCATTCTGGAAAGCCAGATCAATCGGGCTTTTCGCACATCGATGGAAGTCGAGATTAACGTCTGGGCTGAGAATCCGCGCGAAGGTACGAAGAGGAAATGCAATCGGGCTTTCTTCACGTTCGTGGCGATCGGGCCGGATTCAAGACCTCGACCGGTCCCAAGTCTTGAATTACTCTCGGATGAAGAGAAAGAACGACACGATAGTGCAGGTCGACGACGTGAGCTACGGCTTTCTCATTCCAGTTAGTTTTCAGGTAACGGGTATCGCATCGACGACCGAAGTCCACCGTCCAGGGTCGCACAGAGCCCGACTCTTCATCCTGTGCGTTCTGGTATTCATCGGAATCGCCGATCACTCATCGGCGCAACCACAGAATCGAACGCTGGGTGTGGGAGGCATGGTGGGTCGGTCCGCTGGTATTGCAGCCAAACTATACATTGCCAGCGATTCAGCTTCTACTCGCCCGGTTGATGTCAGAGCGCTTGATTTTAGTATGAGCTGGACTGCAGACGATGTGGTCTTATGGACGGTTCATATGCTTACTCATCGCACGATTCCCGATTCACCG
>SMXL01000093.1 GCA_004356385.1 Bacteroidota bacterium | reverse complement strand
CGCCGACGAGCGATACACCGGTCTGGTAACGATTGCTTCAATCCAGAAGTCATATAGCCAGAGTCCGACCTGCGTCCTCGATAATCGGAATCGCAGACGTGCCATCGGACAAGTCGATCGCCCATCGGGCAGCGATACTGTCGGCGCTCGCGGATGGAACGTCTCGATTGGTCGACTACCCAACGTCCCACGATCCGCAATCGACGCTGTCCTGTTTGGCGCAACTCGGCATCGAGATATACGAGGAGGACGAGATCCTAGTCATTGAAGGAAAGGGACTCCACGGACTCGAATCCAGCGACTCCGATCTGGACTGCGGCAACTCAGGGACGACCATGAGACTCCTCTGTGGTGCGCTCGCCGGGCAGACCTTCTCGAGTATACTCGTGGGCGATAAATCGCTGGCTCAGCGCGACATGGAAAGGATCGCAGACCCGCTGAACGCGATGGGGGCGTCGATCAAGCTTTCGGAGAATCATTCACCGATACGGATTTCGGGTGGCCAGACGCTCTCGGCCATCCACTATGAGCTCCCGGTTGCCTCTGCCCAGGTTAAATCAGCCATTTTACTTGCGGGACTTTATGCAACGGGAGAATCCACGGTTACAGAATTCGCGCGATCCCGGGATCATACCGAGCGAATGCTTGGATTGGATATTGTAGAATTTGGCGAGCGTCGAGTCATCACGGTGCAAGGTGGAATGGAGATCAAGGCCCGAACCTGGTCTATTCCAAGAGATTTTTCGGCGGCGGCCTATTTCGTGGTGGCCGCACTTTTGTTACCGGATTCCGCACTCCGGATTCCTCGCGTGGGACTGAATCCTACGCGAGCAGGCCTTCTTGATGTCCTGATCGCCATGGGCGCCCGGATCTACATTGAAGATGAACGGGTCGTAGGTGGTGAGGCGGTCGGCGACCTGGTTATCTTCTCTTCCGATCTCTCAGGAATTGAGCTCGGAGGCGACGTCATTCCCAACATCATTGATGAAATTCCGATCCTGGCTATTGCGGCCCTCTGCGCCGAAGGCGACACGATTATTCGCGATGCAGGTGAGCTGCGACACAAAGAATCCGACCGGATCCGGAATCTGGTTGACGGTCTCACGTCTATAGGAGCAGATATCGAAGAACTGGAGGATGGGATGATCATCCACGGAAGCAGATTGTCAGGAGGTATGGTCGATTGTCATGGTGATCATCGGATCGCCATGTCGCTGGCTATCGCGGGATTGATCGCCGATCACCAGGTTTCCATACGAAACGCAGATTGTGCGGCCGTTTCGTTCCCGGGATTTTGGGAGGCACTGGCCGAGCTTGCCTACGCTGAAACGCCTGAAAGTTAAGGTCTTTTAACCGAATTCTATTTCTCAGGCTTCCAGAGAAATCGTTCCATGATGACGCATCCGTCTTCGTCAAACTCAATGCCTTCGCTTCGAAGCAGGTCTTCCATAATGAATGGGCCACCGAAATGAAGACTCCCACTCAATCCTCCGAATCGATTCACGACCCGGTGGCAAGGGAGAGGTAGTCCTGACGCTGCATTCAGGGCCCACCCGACCATACGGGCCGACCGCCGAGCACCGACGTGCTCGGCGATCATTCCATATGTCGTAACTCGACCTAGCGGTATTTTTTCAACCACCTCCCAGACGCGCGAATAGAAATCCGATTCCTTTTGAGATTGAGAGTTCGAGTTCAGCGGTGTCAGCGGTGTCAGCGTTCTCAACGATCGCTCTGGAGCCATAACCGATTCGTTCCGAACGAAAATGATCAGTTGCCGCCCAGAATCAGGGGAAGACCGTCTGATCCACTACCAATAATGACGGTTTTCGCGTTCGGAGAGTTCGCTAACAGCTGGGTGGCTTCAATTCCCTTGAACCGCAAGAATTGATTCGTAAGGCTGGCCGTAATGATCCTTTGATACTCGGCTTCGCCTCTCGCTTCGATCTCCTTCCTTTGTGCCTCCAGACGTTCCTTAACAATGGTGAACTCGTACCGCTCTGCCTCCTGCTCTTCCTTCAGTTTGTTTTCGATCGCAAGCTTGATCTGGTCGGGCAGCGAGATATCGCGAATGAGAATCGCTGTTACGTCCACAAATTGGGTCTCCACAATACCCCTGACACGCTCGTAAATCAGGGCCTGCAACTCCGTTCGGCGCGAAGAATACAACTCTTCGGGCGTGAACTGACCGACGATTTCGCGTACCGCGCTTCTGAGCTCAGGCTGGACGAGTTTCCGGTAATAGTCTGCGCCATAGGTGACGTGCAATTCGGCAACGTCATCCGCTTTTGGACGCCACCGAATGGACGCGTCCATCCCGATGGAAAGTCCGTTCGAAGAGAGTGCGTTAATTATCTCAAGCGACTCCTGCACACGAAGATCGTATTTAAAAAGTGTCACCCAGGGCGCATGAAACTGTATTCCTTCGCCGAATCGGGCATCTATATCGGTGCCGCCAAAGACACTGTACTTGACGGCCCCTTCTCCGGACTGAATGGACGTCGTCATGCATCCGCCGCCCATTGCAGCAACGATCACGAATATGATTCCAAATATTGCGAACCGCATGGCCGCACGTGTTAAATTGGGGAATTGAGGTTCTGCCATTTTTACTACCCGCTGGATGATTCAAAAGGATAAGTTGATCTGTCAACGGCAGTGTATGTACTCGGGTTGCTTGCAATTGTGCGAATCTCAAGGAATCGGTCCTGGAACAATGTTTGGAGATGACGGACAAAGAACGGCTTGAGCATATTCTCGGCGAGTCGCGTGTGGCGCATGATATCATATTGGCTCCACTCACGACGTTTCAGATCGGCGGTCCTGCCGATCTATTTTTCGAGGCTTCGTCAGCAGAAGAACTGATGCGTGTCGTTACGGCAGCTCGCGATCTGTCGATTCCGCTTTTCCTCCTTGGAAGAGGTGCGAACATCCTGATTGGAGACAAAGGGGTGAGGGGTCTTGTCATTCACAACAAGGCCATGCGTTTCGAAATCGATACCGAGACCGACCAACTACTGAGTGAAAGCGGCGCGATTGTCTGGCCTGACATCATCAATAAGGTCGTTGATGCAGGATTATCCGGTCTGGAACACTATGCCGGCATTCCCTCCACGGTGGGTGGGGCACTATGGCAAAACCTGCATTTCCTGTCTCCTCCGCCTGAAAGAGAACGGACCATGTTCCTGGAAGAAGTTGTGGTCTCGGCCCAGATCCTGACCCCCGCCGGGGAAAGAAAAACCGTGCCGAACGAGTACTTTGAATTTGGGTATGACCAGTCCATTCTGCATACGTCGGGAGATATCGTTCTCTCCGCAATCTTTCAGATGGAAAAAGCCGACCCGACGCGGATGCGGTCGATTGTGGAAGCCAATCTGGAATGGCGTCGCGATCGGCATCCACCCCTTGATACGGAGCCGAGTGTCGGATCCATTTTTAAAAAGATAGAGGGAATTGGAGCCGGCCGACTCATTGATGAATGCGGACTCAAAGGAAAGCAAATCGGGGGAATCGAGATTACCCATCGACACGCTAACATCATGGTCAACCGAGGCACGGGAACGGCCCGCGACGTATTGGATCTTATCGAGTTCGTCCGTGAAACCGTATCGCGGGAAACGGGATACGATCTTGAGCCGGAAGTCTCCTTCGTGGGCGAATTTTGACGTCCTGGAACGAGAGACTACTTTTGCCGAAGTGCTGCCGGGCACGGTGTCTAGCGGTGTCTAGCAGATAAGTGGGCAGTGAGGCCCCCGATAGAGGAATAAAAGAATGAGTTGGCTATCCGGCGCCTGGGCCGTTTTTGAGAAGGACCTGCGACTTGAGCTTCGAAGTCGATACGCGATCAACATGCTCATCATGTTTGTTCTGTCTTCTCTTTTGTTGGTTTCTTTCGCCATTGGACAGGATGCGGTGAGTACGAAAATGCAAAGCGCTCTTTTGTGGATTGTCATCCTGTTTTCAGCTTCAATCGGAATTGGACGGTCGTTTGTCGGCGAAGAGGAGCGAGGCACCGTGCTCATTCTTCAACTCAGCGTTCCAGGCAGTCAGGTTTTTGCCGGGAAACTTGTATTCAATTATTTCCTTCTCGTATGTGTAAACGTGATTGGAGTCTTCGTCTTCGCGTTTCTGCTCAACCTGGATATCACGCACATCGGTTTGCTCGCTACGACGCTGCTGCTCGGCTCCCTGGGCCTCGCTGGGGCAACAACCATGCTCTCGGCCATCATTGCAAGGACCACCAACGTAGGTCCGTTGCTGCCGGTACTCCTCTTTCCTCTTCTGATTCCGTTGCTCCTCTCCGTCGTGAGCGCGTGTGAAAACGCTCTCGCCGGTGGACTCGGATGGGCGGAAGCCTCGTCGGAGCTCACCACACTTGCAGCCTTCGCGGGCGTTGTGATTACCGCCTCGGTCCTCCTCTTTGACTTCGTGTGGAACGACTGAACGAGAGCCGAATGAGCCTTTGCAAACAATTGGTTTGCCCGGTCGCTGCCTCGGTCGTAAGATGTAGAAGCCGCATTAAAACAACCCCTGTAGTGGCTTGAACGAACATCCGCACGTCCGAATCGGTCGCTATACGGTCGTCCGAAATACAGTCTTCCTATGGCTGACGGCCGTCGTCGTTGCCGGATTCCTGGTCAACATTCCTCGGATCAATATTCTCGAGCACACGGCCCGCAATCTCTACTTCCACGTCCCGATGTGGTTCACGATGATGGCGGCAGTCGGTGTTTCAGGCTATCACTCGTTTCGATTGCTTCAAACCGGCTCGCTCATTTCAGATATCCGGGCCATGCAGGCGGCGCGCGTGGGTGCCTGGTTTGGAATACTGGGTCTTCTCACTGGAATTGTATGGTCCAAGTTTACTTGGTACGTAGGCACAGATGTCTGGTGGAATTTCGACCCTCGACAGACGATGGCCTCGCTTCAGTTGCTGATTTACGGCTCGTACTTTGTTCTCCGTTCTGCCCTGGAAGACCCCGACAGAAGGGCCAAGATCGCCGCGGTATACAATCTTTTTGCAGTTACCACAACGCCATTCCTGCTTTACGTCATTCCCCGGCAACTCGAGAGTCTGCATCCCGGCGCAGAGGGAAATCCTGCGTTCAGCGACTTCACGGAACCCGTCATGCGTCTCATCTTTTATCCCGCAATTATCGGATTCATAGGGCTCTTCTGGGTGTTATATACCCAGCGGGTACGCATTGCTTGGATTAAATATCGCGTGAGTCGTGATCCCGAACTTTGACCAGACGGCGGCTAACCGGACCTTTACACTCAATCATGGAACAAGAAGTACAAACCATCCAAGACTCGCTGAGAGCTACGGACTCGATCTCGACTCCTTTCGACAGCATATGGACCGGGAGTGACGTCCCGACGGTTCCGCCTTCCGGACTCGAACAGATCATGCTCGCAGATGACAAGATCTTTGTGGTGATGGCGATCGTTTTAATCATCTGGATCGGGTTGATATTCTTTATCTACCGAACCGATCGTCGTCTGCGAAGGGTGGAACGATCTTTGGAAGACCGCATTTACGAAAGCGATGACGAGATATAGTTATTCGGGGATTAATTACCGAAATTGAATTTTTAGCACACCAATGATCTCATGAGACCGAAAACCATCATAGGAATCGTACTGATTGTCGTATTTACGGGCTTCCTGCTCATGAATTTCGGACAGCAGGTCGGTGGATACATGAATTTCTCACAAGCTATGGAATCGGGCTCCAGAGCCCACGTTGTGGGCGATTGGGTTGAAGAACGGGCATTTGAATACGACCCGCAGGCGAACGTTTTCAGCTTTCACATGCAAGATGATCAAGGAACCATCAGGAAAATCCGGTACAACCACCCGAAACCTCCAAACTTCGAAGACGCCGAAAAAATTGTCGTCGAAGGCCGTGTCGAAAATGAAATATTCGTTGCTGACAAAATTCTGATCAAGTGTCCATCGAAATACCAAGGGGTAAAAGGATTGGACCTGGTACCCGATTTAACCAGAGAATCTTTGGACCCGTGAGCTGAGCGCTAGAGGTAAAACAACTCGGCGAGCGAGAAGAACACGAGTATCCCGATGATATCGTTACTCGTTGTAATGAAGGGACCTGTCGCCAAGGCGGGGTCGATTTCCATCTTATTCAGGATCAGCGGAATAAGCGTACCGAATGCAGTCGCCTGAACGATTACAATGAGCAGAGCGGCGGTCGCCGTACCGGCTAGTCTCGCCGGACTGGATACGCCGTCCACCAGAACAGGCAAGAGCAGAAGAATGGCTACACCCAGGACGACCGCAGCAATCGTGGCGTTCAGCAGTGCAACTCTCAATTCCTTTCCCAATCGCTGCATCAGGTCGGTGGCCCACATATCTCCGGAGGCCAAACCCTGCACCGTGATGGCTGAACTCTGAATACCTGCGTTTCCAGCCGTTGCCATGATGATCGGAATAAAACCGGCTAGCACGGAGGCTTCCTGCAACGTGGCATGAAACGACCAGATGACGCCTGCGGCCAGACCGGCACCTGCGAGCCCTGCCAGTAGCCAGGGCAATCTGTGACTGACAATTCTGATGACCGAGGCAGTCGGTTCTTCGCCACCGGAAACGCCACTCATTCTCTGGATATCCTCTTCGGCTTCTTCTCGAATGACGTCGACGATATCGTCAATCGTGATTCGGCCTACCAACTTTGACTCCGTATCCACAACTGGAAGAGAGATCAGGTCGTAGCGCTGCATCACCAAGGCCACTTCCTCCTGATCGAGATCGGTTGGGACCGAGTGGATGTCGGACTCCATAATATCGGAGATCGCTCGAGAGGCTGGAGATAGAAGAAGCTGGTCCAGTTTTACGACGCCCAAAAGGCGTTTCTGACTGTCAATCACGAACACGACATAGATATCCTCGACGGTTTCGGCACTTAAGCGAACCTCCTCGGTAGCCTCTGCGACGGTCCAGTGACTCGGTACCGCGACAAACTCGGTAGCCATGAGACCACCGGCTGACTCTTCGTCGTACGCCAGCAGCACCTGGACTTCTTCCGCATCTTCTAGGGTAGGGAGAACCTTCTCGATGACTTCTTCCGGGAGATCAGCAAGGACATCTGCCGCATCGTCCGATTCCAATTCATCCAGGATTTCCGTCAGACGTTTTTCGGGCGTCTCTTCGACGAGCTTTGCCCGATATTCGTCGTCCAATTCTGTGAGCGTGTCTCCCGCCAGCTCATTCGGTAACCATAAGAACGCCTGCTTTGCATTGTCGATGTTCAGATGCGTCAGTATCTGAGCAAGATCAGCCGGGTGGAGATCGGCCAGAACGTTGAGCACCATTCCCTCTTCCCGAGACTCGATCAGCTCAGTAATGTCTTCTATCAATTCCGAATCCATTTCGATAATGGAACCGGAACGAGGAGTCTTTTCAGAGTCGGTAGTTGGAACCGTATCCATTTGATTAGGGAGTTTTTCTCTAAAAAAGAAAGCAGCCTGAAGCTGCGTTGAGAAATTCTTTTCAGAAAGTCGTTCTGGTTCGCCCTCCAAAGGGCGTTTCACAAGTCGGTCTGAAGATACCCAGCGAGTTGGACAAAGTCGTCAGGCGACAGCTCTTCGGCACGCCGGTCGGCATACTGGACTGGAACGTCCCGTTGGTTCGACTCGGATACGGCCTTCAGGCTATTCCTGAGTGTCTTTCGGCGCTGATTGAACGCGGTTCTAACGACCTTGCGTATCCAGGCGTGATCCATTCCTTTGGGAATTCTTGTCTGGCGTTGAAAATCCAAACGAACGACGGCGCTTTTCACGTTCGGCTTCGGGTAGAAAACGTTTCGCGATACAGAGAACAGCAGTCGGGGCTTCGTCACCAACTGGGTCGCAACGCTTAATATACCGTACGATTTAGTCGAGGGAACGGCAACCAGGCGCGCCGCGACTTCATATTGCATCATCACTACCGCTTCTGCAAAGAGACCGGGTGAATCCAGCATCGAAAACAGAATGGGCGATGTGATGTTGTACGGGAGATTCCCAATCACACTGAGCGGTCCGATCGACGGGTTGGTGATCGTATTCCAGTCGACACTCAATACGTCCGTCAAATACACCTCTACGTTCGGATATTTGTCCTTGAGAACTTCGGCCGCTCTGGGATCCACTTCGATCACCCGAAACCTCTCAAAACGATCGACGAGCAAACCGGTCAGCGCACCCGTTCCGGGTCCGATTTCTATGACAGAATCACCGGCTTCAGCCTCCAGCGCGCCGACAATCTTCCGCGCGATATTCTGGTCTGTCAGAAAATGCTGACCAAGATGTTTTTTCGGCCTGAGCATCAAGAGGAGCCGATCGCACCGGCGTAAGGTGCTTTTCGGTAACGCTTGGCCCGCTCATGGGCACCCCCGCGATCTTTCATATCCAAAACTCTTTCATACTCCCGAATAGCGGATTCCCGTTCCCCTCGGGTGTCGTAGATCATTCCTCGGCGAAGCGTTGCAAATAGATTGAAATAGGTAGCTGCCGCAATCACTTTGCTCAGATCGATGACCCGGTCGAATTGGATTATCGCCTCTTCCAGTCTTCCCGATAGCATATCGAATCGCCCAATGAAGTAGTGGGCCTGAGATGCGATCAGACGGTTGTACCCCGTAGCGCCTCGTTCGTGCAGATCGATCACCTCTCGAAAAACCTCTACCGCCCGGTCCCATCTCGACCAGGTCGCGAAAACGCGGCCGTCCAGCACGTGAAAAAGCGCATTCTGTGGATGCTGCGTCCTCAGCCACTCCACGTGTTTCCTGGCTCCGTCATAATCTCGATCGTAGCTGAGGTATATCTGTAATAAGAAATAAACGGCTTCCGTTTGTATGAAATGTCCCTTTTCGGCGGTGAATGCCAGATTCTTCAATCCCCTTTTCTTGTCTGCATTGGGGAAAAAGACCATCATCGGTTTTACGATTGGATATCGTTCAGGAATTACAGATGCGAAGTAGTCGTAAACCCCGCGACCGAACTGGAAATCCGCATTGGTCGTATCCGCGTCTGCGATCTTGAATATGTAATCCAGTGTCGCTCGGCCGTCCAACGCCGCCGCCAACCATTCCTGTCGATTGGAACGCAATCGTCCCCGGAAGCCGAGCGCTGCTCCCTTGAAGAACATGGCGTCGAAATTATTCTCGTTTGCGTCCAAAAGTTCATCGGAAAGACGAATGACACTTTCCATGGCGTTGTAGAATAGATCGTCGTCGGTCGTTGGGCCCATTTCCAGAACAGGAAGAATCCTCCACCAGATGACCAGTGCCTTCAGAAAAGGACCAACGGGATGCCCCGCGAACTGACTCTCAATCCGGGAGAAAATTGAATCGGCCTCTTCAAATCGCATATCATAGAGCGCCATTAATCCCGCACGACCCTCTTCAACCAAGATCGGGTCATTCAGGACGGAGCTCGACGGGTCGTTTCGAATCCCTTTTGAAGTCGATTGGGCCAGAACCGTCTCCCCGCAGACCAGCGCCAGAATGAAGAAACCTACGATTACGCCTGATCGCGTCCTCCTTAATCGGAAGCGATCTCCTTCAGTCGAAGGGGTCGTCGCACAAGTTCTCCTTCGCAATTTGGACATCGGCGATTCACTACTCGAGAGCAGTCCGGGCAATAAGTACATTCGTATGAACAGATATACGCCTCAGCATCCATAGAAAGATCCACACCACACCGCTCACAATTGGGCCGCATCTCTATCGTCATGGCAGAGCGCCTACTTCCTCGTGAATCTGCGCGTACCGGTATAGATCATGGAGACCAGCAAGATCTTTGCCAGGTCTACGCCTACAAATCGAAGCCATCCAATATCGATAGAATGAAACCAGGAGGAATGTCCGGCGGCATAATGAAGCCAGGTCACACCCACGGTAAACAACACGACTGACCCAGAGAGAAGCGATAGAAAACTTCCAATCGACCCATTCCACGTCTTTGATACGAATCCAGCAACCATCGCTGCAAGCGGAAATCCGATCAGGTACCCGACCGTGACACCGGTCAGCAGAAACGTGATTCCAAATTCGGGACCCGCAAAAACGGGAAGGAAGAGTCCGATAGAAAGGTAGAGAAGCTGTGCCAGCAGGCCGCTCCGCCAACCTAAGAACAGTCCACTTCCGTAGACAGCGAGTGTCTGCAGCGTGAACGGTACTTCCCAAACGTAGAGACGGACTTGAGATCCGGCGGCGGTAAGGAGCGCAAACCCGACGATCCCAAGGACCTGCAGCGTGAGGGTTGCGTCCGGGCTGCGAAGGACATCCACCGCAGACGCCGGCTTCGAATGCAAATTCAGGATGGAATCCATAAGCGTTTGCTAAGACCTGGTATTCTAATTGGTTGAAAAGAAGTTCTTCCAGCGATGCGTATCGTGGCTCGCCAAGATAGTGGGATTTGAGCACACTCGCAGCACCAAACTGGTTCGGTAAATCGACCAGTCTTGCGACCCAGGTCGGCTCATGCCTCGTAACGTCTACAAATTAAGCCTTCCCTGGTGTGTAGTTTAAACGAGGCTCGAGCCACGTCTCCATCTCGCTGAGCGAGTAGCCCTTTCGCTCCGCATAGTCACTGATCTGATCCTGTCCGAGCTGACCCACGTTGAAGTAATTTGCCTCAGGATGGGAAAAAACAATCCCGCAAACCGATGCGGCGGGCATCATAGCCAAGTTTTCCGTGAGTTGAATGCCGGTTGACGCCTCCGCCTCTAATAATTTCCATATCGTCTTCTTCTCCGTATGGTCCGGTTGTGCCGGGTATCCGGGAGCAGGCCGAATGCCAGCATATCGCTCCGCGATCAGCTCCTCCTTCGAGAGTTGTTCGTCCGTGGCGTACCCCCATTCGATGGTTCGAATGTGCCGGTGGATGTACTCGGCACTTGCCTCGGCGAGGCGATCCGCCAGTGCCTTAATCATGATTGCATTATAATCGTCGTGCTCTTTCTCGTACTTGAATGCGATTTCAGCAACTCCGTGTCCGGCGGTGACTGCAAATATCCCGATATAATCTGGCGAACCCTCTGGCGCAACAAAATCCGAGAGAGCCCGATTGGGCTTTCCAGAAGCTTTCTTTGATTGTTGGCGAAGCGTATGTAGCGTCGCAACGATCCGAGATCGAGACTCATCCTCGAAAACCAGTATGTCGTCGCCCTTGCGATTTGCAGGAAAAATGCCAAAGACATTTCTCGCCTCTATCAAATCATCCCTGATTATTTCCTGAAGCAACTCTTGAGCGTCTTCGAATAGCTTGCGGGCGGCCTCTCCTTTCTTAGGATCGGAAAGAAGCGCAGGGTATTTCCCT
>SMXL01000092.1 GCA_004356385.1 Bacteroidota bacterium | reverse complement strand
GGCGCCATAGCGAAAGCCCAGGGTCCCTTTGGATACCGGCTTCGGCTTTCCGGTGTCGTTGTCAAGAGGCTGTATCACCAACCCGAAAAGCCGCCCTCTAATCGAGTAAAAGAGAGCGTCTGAGATCAGGTGTGTAAACGACGGAAGCAAGGTGATCTGATTGGTCAAGTTATCGTTTGTGCCTGTGGGAGGATCAGAAGGATCATCGGGTCCGGAGGACCCACCAATGTCAAGATTTCCCGGATTCAGGGCGTCTCTTGCTCCATTCCAAAACAAAAAGCTATCCTTCTCGCGTGCCATCAGACCGACCAGAATATTCAGTCGATCCCGGGGGCTCGGTTGCCAACCCACTTTCACGTACCCGTGAAAAGTCTTCGTCTCGTTGAAGTTCATGTATCCCTGGTCGCGGTGGAATGCCATGTTGACCCAATACCCGAATTGGTCTGACGTTTTCCGGGCGTGCGAGAAAAGAAGTCCTCCAAATCCTCTGAGATCTTCAGCTCCCTTCCAGGCGTCTCGCCATATTCGGTATCGAACTTTCTCGTAGGCACCCGCATACGTCCGTACCGATGTTTCAGGTGTAGGGGGGAAGTCCTTGGTGATGACGTTGATTACACCACCCAGCGCTCCCGATCCGTAAAGAGACGAACCGGGACCTTTGAGTACCTCAACCCGCTCGATCTGGGCGAATGGGAGTGCATCAAAAGGGACGCCATCTGAGTCCGGTGTCAGAAGGGGCATTCCGTCGAGCAGCAGGAGCACACGACTCCCCGTATTGTAGGCGAAGCCGGACGACCCCCTTACGTTGACCTGATTTCCCTGTAAGTGAACCCCGGAAACCGTACGAAGCGCATCGTCGAGGTGGACTATGTTTCTCACGTTCAGATCTTTGGCCGATAATACCGAGACGCTGACCGGGGCGGTGAGGGCCAGCTGTTCACGTCGGGAAGCGGTGACGATGATCTCTCGAGATTCCAGAACTTGGTCTTGCATTCGAATGGTCAGCTCGATGGTTCGATCTCCCGTCAACACAATGGTCTCGAGATGCGTCTGAAAACCAATGAAGCTGAATCGGAGGACGTACGTACCTTCACTCAGGTCGCCCAAATGAAATTTGCCAAGTCGGTCCGTTGACGTCCCGACAATGGATCCCTCGATAAGGACGTTTACGCCGGGCAAGCGCGCCTCAAAAATATCCGTAACCATCCCTCTGATGCTCCCGGGCTGAGAGAGAACAGGGTTTGCTACCAGAAGACTCAGCGTCAGAATAACGGCAGGCATGGCTCGATGCGCGTATGTCCGGTTGCGGATCTTCATGTCTCTTTCAGACGATTCTTCAAAATTTTGTTCAGCAGATTATTCAGGCGACGGTTCAGAATCTGGGTGGCGGAAACACAGGTGGGTCGGCAAAGTCGACTACAATCGATACCTCGGTGGTCTCGTCCTTCGTGACGAAGAATATCCCGTCGTTATCCTCATAAAGACCCAATGGGCGCCACGACAAAAGATTACTCGTGAATTGCTGAGCGATCCCGGTGTAGAGAAATACACCCGTTTCGACGTCGGAAATTTCCACATCCTGGTTCAAAACGCCGTAATCCAAACGATTGCTGATGGCCATCCGATTGAGTTGTAAAAAATCTGCCGTATCGATGGGTACGAATCTCATCGCGACGAAACGAAGATCATGTACATCCGACTCTTCGGGCCACACTCCGACATATTCGATCGAAGCCCTTATCGTGCCGGCAGACGGAACATCGGGAGGAGCAAGTCCATGGTCGCAGCCCGTAATCAAGAACAGGACGCCCAGCAGCGGGCCCGATCGCGAGAGTCGAAGCATTTTCGCAAAAATTCCAGAGTAGGTCATTCTGAAATGGTACCGTCCGAATCAATGTCAATCAAGACGGATCCACACGGATCTTTCGTTTGGAGCCGCTGGAAAACGACATTATATTTCACGACTTTGAGAATGCGTCTATTTTAGTTGTTTATGAGCGAGTCACCCACGTTGACAGGGCTTCCTCATGAACGCACATCTCTTGACTAGAAACACCCCCGGTCTGTGCTACGAAAAATGAAGTTGTCGCACTTCGAGTACGACTACCCCAAAAGTCTTGTTGCCAAATATCCTGCTGAACCCCGCGATTCGTCCCGGCTAATGGTTCTCAACAGGGCTGAAAAAACGATCGAACATAAGAATTTCGTCGATATCGTCGATTATTTTACGAAGGGCGATGTCATGGTCGTGAATGACACCAAGGTTTTCCCTGCTCGACTTTTTGGTAATAAGGAGAAGACAGGCGCTCGAATCGAAGTATTTTTACTCCGGGAGTTGAATCCCGAAACCCGACTTTGGGATGTAATTGTTGATCCCGCCCGAAAGATCAGGATCGGAAACAAGCTGTATTTCGAAAATGGTCTGATCGCTGAGGTCATTGATAATACCACCTCGCGAGGCAGGACGATTCGTTTTGTATTCGAGGGTACGAACGAGGAGCTTTACGAAAGCATCGATGAAATCGGGCAGACACCGATCCCTCCGTATCTAAAGCGCGATGTGGAGCCGGAGGATAAGGACCGTTATCAGACCATTTTTGCGACCAATCGTGGTGCCGTCGCGGCGCCAACAGCGGGCCTTCATTTCACTCAGGATATTCTAGACCAACTGACCCAAAAAGGGGTCCATATTCAACCGTCTACACTGCATATCGGTCTCGGAACGTTCCGCCCGGTCGAGGTTGAGGATTTGACAAAGCACCGGATGGATTCCGAGTTCTTTCACATTCCTCCGGAGACGGCGGATTTCATCAATACTGCTCTGGATTCGACAACCAACAAGGTAACGGCCACAGGAACGACCGTTGTTCGCGCCATAGAATCGAGTTTGTCGGCGGCAAACAAATCGAAGGCCAAAATGGGCTGGACGGACAAATTTATTTACCCGGAGTACGAATTTCAGATTACGGAGCGTCTGATTACGAACTTTCACATGCCGCATTCCACGCTGATGATGTTGGTGGCGGCATTCGCGGGATACGAATTCATGATGGAAGCGTATAAGCAAGCCGTTAAGAAAAAATATCGTCTCTTTTCCTTCGGAGATGCGATGATCATTCTTTAAGGTCGGTCCTTTCTAACTGTTCAAACGTGAAACCGGATGGATGACAGGACATCCAAAGGAACGGAAGTCGCCGTACTGATCCCAGCGGCTGGCGAGGGTACCAGACTGGGAGGCAGGCGGAAACAGTTTCGGGTGCTGGGAGGCAAGTCCATGCTGGTTCAGACGCTGGATGTTTTCGAACGCCATCCGGAAGTGGATCACATCATCGTGGCAACTCCGGCCGAAGCTGTTCGTCCTCTTCGTCAGGAGCTTCGGCGAATCGGAATTACCAAACTGATGACGGTTGTTTCCGGTGGATTGACACGTCAGGATTCTGTGGCTGCGGCCCTGGCGGAAACGCCCGACTCGGTCGAAGTGGTGCTCGTCCACGATGCCGTCCGACCGTTTGTTCGTCTGTCTCAAGTATCTGCTGTAATTAAAGCCGCGCGAGAACAGGGCGCGAGTGCACTCGCGGTACCGGTCACGGACACCATTCGCAAAGGCAAAGATGAGATGTTCGGAGAGACGATTCCCCGAGAAAAACTGTATCGGATGCAGACCCCGCAAGGGTTTCGAAGAACTTGGTTCCAGGAGGCGCACGCCGAAGCGAGAGAGAAAGGATCCCATGCTACAGATGACGTGGATCTCATTCAACAGAAGGGCTTGCCCGTACAGATCGTACCTGGAGGCGAGTTGAACGTGAAGATTACGACTCCAGAGGATTGGGAGCGGGCTACCCAGTTCTGGCCCATGTGGGAGGAAATTCTCCATCTCGAAGCGCGAGAACGAGAGGTCATGACGGAGGCCAAATAATATGGTTCGGGTCGGCATTGGTTACGACGTTCATAGACTCGTCAAAGGAAGAGACTTGGTACTGGGAGGGGTGACGATTCCAAACGACCTGGGTTTGGAGGGCCATTCCGATGCCGATGTACTTCTTCACGCCATCATTGACGCTTTACTGGGCGCAGCTGCGCTGGGTGATATAGGCACTCATTTTCCCGACACGGACGCCGAGTTCAAGGGTGTCAGCAGCCTGAAATTGCTTGCCGTGGTACATCATCTGCTTCGGGATGCGGGTTGTCGTGTTCAGAATATCGATAGCACGCTCGCCCTCGAGGCACCCAAGCTGAATCCTCATATTCAACAGATGTGTGCGAACGTTGCTTCCGTGCTTGAGCTGGATCCATCGAGCGTGTCGATCAAGGCCACCACGTCCGAACGCCTTGGATTTGTTGGCTCGAAGGAAGGCGCTGCCGCCTATGCCATCTGTACCATCGACGATGGCAAGTAGAGAACTAGAATGAATCTGTCACCGGTGATCGCATAGTAGGATAGATGGGTGAAATTCTGACAGATCTGGTAGAGTGGATGTCGGCACTGCCCGTTTTCTGGGCGTACGTACTCATTCTGGCTATCGCCTATGCTGAAAACGTGATCCCACCTGTTCCTGGTGACATGATTGTGGTCTTCGGCGGTTATCTGGTCGGCATCGGCCGACTAAATATGGCAATAGTTATTCTTCTCGCCACCGTCGGAGGAGCCGTCGGATTCATGACCATGTATGCGGTGGGTCGTCGTATAGGTCACATGGTATTCTCACCAAAACGCACGCGCTGGTTGTCGGAGGCGAGAATCAATCAGGTTAGAGGGTTATTGGATCGATGGGGTTTTGGCCTCGTGGCCGCGAATCGGTTTCTGAGCGGATTGCGCTCTGTGATTTCACTCACCGTTGGGATGGTGCATATGCCTGTGTGGCGAACCGCTCTGTATTCTACTCTCAGCGCATTAGTTTGGACGTTTATTCTTGCGATCGTCGGTTATTACCTGGGCGATAATTGGCCGGTCGTCCGAGAGTATTTACGCAATTACGGTTGGTTCATTATGGGTGCTATTGTGCTGTTCGTAGGGTTCCAGCTGATTCGAAGAACTCGTAAGAAGCATCGGTTGGTTGATAAGACGGAGGGGAGATGATCTTCGAGTTACCTGCGCAACCCTCAGGAATTCAGCGCACGTGTGAAGTTCACAAATCCTTAAACACCTCTGTTATTGATTCTCGCAGGAAGTGCTTGTAACTTGTCCGGCTGGCAAAATACGCCCTGATACCATAAGCTGGCGTAGCTCAATTGGTAGAGCAGCTCACTTGTAATGAGCAGGTTGGGGGTTCAAGTCCCTCCGCCAGCTCAGCTAGGACGCCGAATTTGGGTCGGTGTTTTGGTTTTCTGCCCGCCGCCTTTTGAAGATCGGTGATCGGGTTGGAAAAGGGATTGGACAGGTACCGAAGCGGTCAACCGGGCTGGACTGTAAATCCAGTGTCTTTCGACTTCGGAGGTTCGAATCCTCCCCTGTCCACGCATGGTTTGAACACTCTGTGAAAGAGGAGCGATTTCCACCTGGGAATTGAATCTTCTTTCGCGGACATGTGTCGCAGTGAATTATTATGGCGGGAGTAGCTCAGTTGGTAGAGCATCAGCCTTCCAAGCTGAGGGTCGCGAGTTCGAATCTCG
>SMXL01000091.1 GCA_004356385.1 Bacteroidota bacterium | reverse complement strand
CCGTTCGTTCGACCGATCCTGAACCGAGGCTTCGAACGCCAATCCGAACATCGTCAATTCTGTACTGAAATCGAGGTAGCTTCAGACCCGCCGTGGTCGAGTCGGCTGCGTAAACAGTATGTCCCTCGTCTTTCCAATTCGCGACAAGGGCCGGCCGTAAATAGGGAGCGCGTGTGTCAGCGTCCAATTCAAACGAATCCACATTCGCCAAAACATCTCCAATACACTCAATTCCAGCGGTTTGGAGTTGCTGCATGTGCGAGGACTGAGCCTGCGCCCCGACACCTGTCAGTACAAAAAGTCCAATAGTCAGGAGATATTTCATGAAAGAGCGCACGATGAAGAGTCCCAGGGAAATGCCAGGAGGGTGCCGGTGGCAAGATCCGAAGGGCGGGGTTGAAGGTCAACGGAATTCGCTGCGCGCCAGTAGGGTCGCAACCCTATTTTCAATTCAGAAGAAAACCGACCAGGTCCCAGTTGTGCTTACGGAAAAACAGAAGAACGAGATTGCATCATTAACCCGGCGAAAAAACCGGGAGCTGCACGACGCCTTTCTGGTTGAGGGATTTCGGTCTGTCGACGCGGCTTTGGCCTCAGGAGCGCCGGTCAACTTCCTGATATCGACAGGCGCCACGAGTTCAGCCGAGCGAGAAGGTCTCGCGGAGTCTTTGGGGGGAGTCGCGGTCACCCTTAAAGACAAGGAAATGGCGAAGATCTCGGACGTACAGAATTCGCAAGGCATTTTACTTGTGGTTTCCCGGCCACTATCGGATGCAATAGCATTGCTTGGTCAGCAACGCATTTTGGTGTTGGATGGGATCCAGGATCCGGGAAACGTCGGTACGTTGCTACGAACCGCCGCCTGGTTCGGTGTAGATGGGGTACTGGCAGGTCCAAAAACTGCCGACTTTTTCAATCCGAAAGTAGTCCGCGCGAGCATGGGTGGAATCTGGGATGTGAAACTTGCTCGTACGGATGATCTGGCCAAGTGGTTTTTGGCATCGACAGAGAAAAATACGAGCATATACGCCGCCGATCTCAACGGTGTAGCGGTTGACGAATGGACCCCGACTTTTCCTTCCGTCCTGATCATTGGAAGCGAGGCGCATGGTATTTCAGAAGACCTGGAGCCTTTCCTCTCAGAGCGAATACACGTCCCGTCGCGTGCGCAGGCTCGGGCTGACCAGTCCGATGTTCCGCCAATCCAACGCGCTACAGAATCACTCAATGCAGCGGTTGCCGGTGCCCTTGTGATATCAAACTGGGTGCGCCAGTCCGGTTGATTCTCCTCAGTTTCTTTCGGGTCAAAGCAGTACATTTCTTTGATTTAACCCACTTCATATTCGGACCGGAGACGCAGCATGGAGGTACCGTCCTTACAGGGCCTGAGCATCGAGCACGGACTTCTCACGATGGAGAAAAAGATCAAGGTCGGTGAGAAGCACCGCGTCATTCGAATCGCTATTCCCAAAGAGGTATCCAACGAAGAGCGTCGCGTCGCGCTCTCACCCGCCGGAGTCAATACGCTGGTTACCAACGGTCACGACGTTATCGTGGGCGCGGGAGCAGGAGACGCGGCTCATTTTTCCGACACTGAGTATGCGGACGCCGGCGCCCAAGTCGAATCGGATGCAGCGACCTTGTACGCTGGATGTGAACTCGTTGTCAAGGTCGGTCCACCTTCCGCAGACGAGCTGAAGTTGCTGCAGGAAAAGCAGATTTTGATCTCCGCTCTCCATCTGGGGGAGACGACGCCTGATTTTTTGAATAGACTGATGGATCTGGGCATCACGGGAATCGGATTCGAATTTATCCGGGACTCAGATGGGTCCCTTCCCATCGTACGAATGATGCATGAAATCATGGGCTCGATGGCGGTTCAAATTGCTGCCCGTTATCTCGAAAGCGCGGAGGGGGGCAAAGGGGTGATGTTGGGTGGAATTTCAGGTGTTCCGCCCTCGAACGTGGTTATTCTGGGCGCCGGGGTGGTAGGCGAATGGGCTGCCCGAACCGCGCTGGGCTTCGGTGCTCACGTCATCGTTCTCGACCGCGATCTTGGCGCATTGCGGGCCTTGGAGCATTATCTGGATCGTCGGATTACGACCGCCATGGCGACCGAACAATACATCAGACACGCGGTTCTGACGGCCGACGTTCTGATCGGCGCGATGATGACAGCCGGTCAGCGCGCGCCCATCATGGTGAGTAAGGATATGGTGGCCAGCATGCGAGACGGCTCGGTTATCGTAGACGCGGTAATAGATCAGGGCGGTTGTATCGAGACCAGCAAACCCACAACGCATTCAGAACCGGCTTTCAAAAAATTCGGCGTGATCCACTATTGCATCCCCAACATGCCCTCGAACGCAGCTCGAACGGCCACGTATGCGCTAACGAACGTTCTCGTGCCGTATTTGATAAAAATTGGTGACATGGGATCGATCAACGAAGCGCTCTGGACAGATGTCGGACTTAGAAACGGCGCCTATGTTTATCGCCGTCACTTGACGAAGAAAAGTCTGGCAACCATGTTTGGAATGCCCCACCGAGACATTGAGTTATTGATCGCCAGTGGTATATAATCGAATCGGAAATTTTTAGATCGGATCTTAACGAGTCCCCATGGATGTAGAAGCCTACACCCCGATCAAGGCCCCGATCGGTACAACGCTCAGTTGCAAAGGATGGCACCAGGAGGCTGCCATGCGGATGCTGATGAACAATCTGGATCCGGCTGTTGCCGAGCATCCCGAGGACCTCATCGTATACGGCGGGGGTGGAAAGGCTGCGCGGGATTGGGCGAGCTACCACCGGATTATCGAAACCCTCAAGCGCCTCGATCACGACGAAACCCTTCTTGTACAGAGTGGGAAACCCGTCGGTGTTTTCAGAACTCACGAGGAGGCACCCAGAGTTCTGATTGCCAACGCTCATCTCGTCCCCAAGTGGGGAAACTGGGACGAATTCAGACGTCTTGACGCGATGGGGTTGACCATGTACGGTCAGATGACCGCGGGTTCGTGGATCTACATTGGAACGCAGGGGATTTTGCAGGGCACGTACGAGACATTCGCCGAATGCGCCCGAAAGTACTTCGGTGGGTCTCTCAAGAATCGGTTGGTTGTAACTGCAGGGCTCGGGGGCATGGGAGGCGCCCAACCACTGGCGGCAACCATGAACGACGGCCTATGTCTGACCGTCGAGGTGGACCCTGATCGAATTCAGCGGAGAGTAGAAACCGGTTACTGCGATGTGGCTGCAGAGAATCTGGACGATGCACTGAAAATGATCGAGGATGCCCGCGCACGGTCGGAACCGTTGTCCGTCGGCCTGCTCGGAAATATTGCCGAAGTCCTACCCGAACTGGTTCGTCGGGACCTCACACCCGATGTGCTCACGGATCAGACGTCAGCGCACGACCTTTTGCTCGGATACATCCCTGCGGGATATACCTTGACCGAGGCCGCTGCCCTCCGAGAAAACGATCCCGCGAGCTACGAAGAGGCCGTCCTGGATTCCATGCAGATTCACGTCGAAGCCATGCTTGAGATGAAACGTCGAGGCGCCGTCACGTTTGATTATGGTAACAATCTGCGTGGACAGGTTTCGGATCACAGGGGAATGAAAGAGGCGTTCGATATTCCCGGCTTCGTACTCGAGTTTATCAGGCCTTTGTTCTGCAAGGGGTCGGGACCGTTTCGTTGGGCCGCGCTTTCAGGGGCTCCTGAGGATATAGCCGTAACCGACGACGCCATATTGGAGACTTTTCCAGAAAACGAAGCGCTTGCCCGGTGGATTTCGAAAGCAAGGGAGAAGGTGCAGTTTCAAGGAGTGCCTGCGCGGATCTGCTGGCTGGAGTACGGAGAACGAGCCAAAATGGGAGAAAAATTCAACTGGCTCGTGAAGACCGGTCGCGTTCAGGCGCCACTGGTCATCGGCCGGGATCATCTCGACAGCGGCTCCGTCGCCTCTCCCAACAGAGAAACGGAAGGCATGATGGATGGCTCCGATGCGATTGCCGACTGGCCGCTGCTCAATGCGATGCTCAATACCGCTTGTGGAGCCAGCTGGGTATCGTTGCATCACGGTGGGGGTGTCGGAATTGGATATTCGATCCATTCCGGCATGGTCTGTGTCGCAGACGGAACAGAAATGGCGGACCGACGGCTCAACCGGGTTTTGACGGCTGATCCCGGGACCGGAGTCATGCGACACGCCGATGCGGGATATGGAACTGCCGTTGAGACCGCCAACGAGCGAGGTGTCGATCTTCCCATGATCAACGGATAAAGCCAACCTGCATGTCTGATTTTGTCACTGTCGTACATCTCGAGACCGATCTTCAGAAAAGCCTGGACCACCTGCGAGAGGATCATTCGCGTGTGCGGGAATCCAGGGATCGATTGGAAGCGGCCGTCGCCGACGGAACCCCGACGTACGGAGTCAATACGGGTTTCGGGAAACTCGCTTCGAAAAAAATCAAGGCGGAAGATCAGAGGCGTCTGCAGCGCAACCTTATCTTGAGTCATGCTGTGGGGGTAGGAGACCCCGTTCCGAGGCAAATCAGTCGACTTATGTTGCGGTTGAAGATCCATGCTTTGGGACTTGGATTTTCGGGCGTTTCCGAGAAAACGTTTGAGCGTCTCCTCGAGTTCGATGCACGGAATTGGATTCCCGTAGTTCCGGCCCGCGGGAGTGTGGGTGCTTCAGGCGATCTGGCGCCGCTAGCGCATCTGGCTCTACCCCTGATCGGACTCGGTTTTATCTGGGGAGAAGACGACGCAGAGATCCCGGCCGCCGATCTGTTGGCAGAGGCGGGTCTGGAACCCATTGAACTGCAGCCCAAAGATGGACTGAGTCTCATCAACGGAACCCAGATGATGACGGCGTATGGAGCGTTTATTTTCGGACGTTCTCTTCAAATGTTGCGCACGGCGGATATTCTCTCGGCCATGAGTCTGGAAGCACTTCAGGGTAGTCTGAAGCCATTCGACGCACGCGTGCACGAGATTCGACCCCATCCGGGACAAATCAAAGTGGCCGATAATATCCGGCTTCTTCTTTCGGACAGTCAGATTCTTGAGTCACACCGGGATTGCGGAAAAATCCAGGACCCGTATAGTCTCAGGTGTATTCCCCAGGTGCATGGTGCGAGTCGCGATGCGCTCGAGCATGGGCGATCGGTGATCGAAATAGAAATCAATTCGGTGACCGATAATCCGTTGGTCTTTGAACCCGGAGAAGTGATCAGTGCCGGGAATTTTCATGGACAGCCGCTAGCTCTGGTTCTGGACTATGCGGCGATTGCGTTGGCGGAACTCGCGAGTATTTCTGAGCGACGAATTTATCAGCTCTTGGAAGGACACGACGGGTTGCCGGAGCTCCTGATGAAAGAAACCGGCCTAAATTCGGGATTTATGATTCCGCAGTACACGGCCGCTGCATTGGTCTCGGAGAACAAAGTGCTCGCGCATCCCGCGTCCGTTGATTCCATTCCCACCAGTCTTGGCCAGGAAGATCACGTCAGCATGGGGAGCATCAGCGCCATCAAGCTGCTGCAGGTGATGAAAAATCTCGAACACGTTTTGGCGATAGAAATGCTAACCGCCGCCCAGGCGCTCGACTATCGTTTGCCCATGAAGCCGGGACAAGGCGTGGAACTCGCTTGGGCCTACATCCGGGAACGAATTCCTCATCGGGAATCCGATTACCTGTTTCAGGATGATCTGAAGCCGTGCCTTGAAATCGTTCGGTCGGCGTCTTTGCAGGAAGAGGTATCGGCCGTGATCGGGCCTATGAACTAGTCAAGGTGCCGATTCTCACTGACATATCCACCCTTTACACGTGCAAGCTGGACGGCAACCAAGGCGATATTCATCCGATAACCGACGCGGCCATTGCTTGGGAGAATGAAACGATTGAGTGGGTAGGATCCGCGAGTGAGATCCCGGTCGACCTGGATGCGGACCCCCATTTCAGCGCCGACGGACAGGTTGTCGTACCCGGACTGATCGATTGCCATACACATTTGGGATTCGGAGGTTGGCGCGAAGACGAGTTCGAGCAGCGAATAAAGGG
>SMXL01000090.1 GCA_004356385.1 Bacteroidota bacterium | reverse complement strand
GCTGGTCTCTGTCATGCTAGTGAACAATGAAACAGGAGTCGTCAACCCCATATCTGAAATCGCGGAGGTGGTTCACGAGTCCGGAGGATTCATGCACACCGACGCTGTCCAAGGAGCGCCGTACTACGATTTGAAAGAATTGGCGGGTCACGTTGATCTCATGACACTCTCTGGTCATAAAATGGGTGGACCGAAAGGGATTGGAATCCTTGTGGCGCGATCTGGTACACCGTTGAATTCCCTGTTGCACGGAGGATCGCAAGAACGGAAACGACGGGCCGGAACCGAAAACGTTGCAGCAATCGTCGGCATGGCGAAAGCGCTCGAAATTGTGCAATCTGAACGGGCTGAAACGGCTCCGAAAGTACGCGAGTTAAGGAGCCTACTTGTATCTAGCTTGGTAGATTCGCTTGGCGAGAGGATTCGAGTGACGGCCTCCGAGCAGAGTGCGCCGCATATTCTTCATCTGTTGGTCCTAGACGAAGATGGAGAAGGTGTCGACGGTGAAATGTTGATTCTTGGGTTGGATCTTGAAGGCGTATACGTGTCGAGCGGTTCAGCCTGCACGAGCGGGGCACTGGAACCGAGCCACGTTCTGACGGCTATGGGACTTGCCCCATCCCTCTCATCGGGCGCGATCCGATTTTCACTCGGAAGAGAAACAACCGAGGAAGAAATTCTTCAAGCCGCCGATCGGGCCCGCTCCGTGATCGAGCGGGTCGGCGAGAGTGTAAATCGGTAGTATTACAGATATTTCCCTGGCGCAGATCGTATACGATTCCGTTCCCGGGTTGGATGAAGTCGGGCGGGTCAGTATTTTTAAGATCGTGATCAGTACCCCGGTACACTATTTGCGTAGGTGGGTCAAAACTGGACCGTATAAACGATACGAGTCGATTCCCACTCTACTTTAGCCAGCTATCTGGCGGATGGATCCCTCATTATGGACCTTGAAAAACGAGTCGAAGAGATTGGAGCATTCAAGACCCTCGAGCAATTCATTATCGAGCGCCAGGAACAGCAAGAACATTCAACAGGCGCGTTCTCCAGGCTGATTCGTGACTTAAGCGTGGCAGCCAAGATCGTAAACTGGCACATGCGCCGCGGCGGGATTCTCGACATTTTTGGAGATACGGGCGAGATCAATGTTCACGGAGAGGTTCAACAGGTGATGGATGCTCTGGCACACAAAGAATTCGTTCGGACGTTAAAAAGAGGTGGGGAGTGTTGCCTGATTGGCTCGGAAGAGCATGCAGAAGCCATTCCGTTGCCTGCCAACGGAAATGGAGGAGGCGACTATATCGTTCTTCTCGACCCGCTCGACGGCTCATCCAACATCGAAGTAAACGTTTCGGTGGGTACGATATTCAGTATTTATCGCCTTCCCGAAGGATTTGGAACTCCTACGGTAGAGGCCGCCCTTCAGATGGGCGTTGAGCAAGTGGGCGCCGGCTATGTGGTCTATGGCTCCTCAACCATCCTGGTATATACGACGGGTCACGGCGTGAACGGATTTACACTCGATCCGTCCATTGGTGAGTTTCTGCTGTCGCATCCTGATATTCGAATTCCTGATAATGGAACGATGTACTCCATTAATGAAGGAAACTATAATTCATTCGAAAATGGGTTAAAGAAATACATTAAGTGGATGCAGAATGAAGATCCTGACGAAGGACTTCCACTTAGCACGCGTTACATTGGATCATTCGTTGCAGATTTCCATCGCAATTTGTTAAAAGGAGGGATCTACATTTATCCGGCTACGACGAAAAGCCCGACTGGAAAGCTCCGCCTCATGTACGAAGCCAATCCGCTGGCGTATATCGTTGAACAGGCGGGTGGTGCAGCATCCAATGGACATTCTCGGATTCTAGAGGTCGAACCTGATAAACTGCATCAACGGACACCGCTGTATATTGGAAGTCGGCAGATGGTTGAAACAGCAGAACAGTTTCTCAGAGGCGAACGAGATTGACCCCGGAAGGTCACGAACAAAGTACTTCGCGTTCTAAACGCGTGCGCGCATGGGCGCCCGCATCTCTTTCTAATCTTGGCCCGGGATTCGACTGTCTTGGTGTAGCCATTGAGCCCTGGGGCGATTCAGTGGAAGCGTGTTTCAATGATTCGGGAGAGATTCGAATCAGCTATCATCCGAACAGTGCGTGGCACGGAACAACGGAATGGATAAATAACACAGCGGGCGTTGCTGCAAAAAATGTTCTGGCCCTGTTGGACCTTTCTTCGGGTGTAGACCTGACCATCTGTAAGGGTGCCGTACCCGGCTCAGGAATCGGTAGTTCGGCCGCCAGTGCCGCTGCGGCTGCCTGGGCAGTCAATCTGCTAACCGGTGAGACACTTCATAAAGAAGACCTCGTTGGGGCCGTCTTGCAAGGCGAAATGGTTGCTTCAGGAAGTATGCACGGTGACAATGTATTGCCATCGTTGTTCGGCGGAATTGTCATTTCCTCGTCGAGTGACCCCCAGGTCTTCAGGCGAATAAAATCGACCGAGTCGCCATTTCTTGCCGTTTGTCTACCCGCAATCAAAGTGCTGACGAAGGCCGCACGGGATCGACTTCCGAAAGAAGTAAGCCTTGAAGATGCCGTCTCGAACGCATCGTCGCTGGCTGTAATGGTTGCTGCTCTTTTCGAGGGCGATTGGAAAACAGTCGGGCGTCAAATGATGAACGATCGAATCGTAGAGCCTGTCCGCGCAGAATTGTTTTCCGCATACGCTGACGTTCGAAGGTCGGCAATCGAGCTAGGCGCATTCGGTTGTGCCCTCTCTGGATCGGGGCCTGCCATGTTCGCAGTGGCAGAGTCCAAGGCGGCTGCAGAACGGATACTTGAGGGGATGATTGCCGCAACCGGCGCATCTGGTATCGCAGCAACCGGAAGCATCACCGGGATTGATATAACGGGCGCGAGACCATTCGAGGAGTGAATACGGTGACGCAATTTGAGAGCACGAGACACGATTCTCAGCTCGTTGATTTCAAGACTGCCCTGATTCACGGACTGGCTCCTGATGGCGGTCTGTACCTTCCAGCAAGTTGTCCGAAAATTCCGTACTCATCGTTTCAGGTTTCAGATTATCCCACATTTGCATCACAGGTTCTGTCTGAGTGGATCGGTGATGATTTAGATGGTGTATCGATTCAATCGATCTGTGCAAGTGCGTTCGATTTCGATATCCGGCTGATTCCACTCGAAGGGAAAAACTGGTCGGATTGTTATGTACTCGAGTTATTTCATGGACCCACGCTTTCCTTCAAGGACTTTGGAGCCCGATTTATGGCCCAGGTGATGTCCGGTATCTCAGGCTCCGACGGAAGCTCAATTGTTATTCTCGTTGCCACCTCCGGCGATACAGGAAGCGCGGTCGCAGATGCCTTTTCGGGACTGCCGGACATCCGAGTGGTTTTGTTGTACCCGAAAGACCAGGTTAGCTCTATTCAGGAGCAACAACTTATTGTTCACCGTTCGGGTGTTACGTCGTGTAGGGTAGACGGCACATTCGACGACTGTCAGAGACTCGTGAAATCCGCTTTTAAGACCGAACGTAGAACTTCTATGAAGCTATCGTCGGCCAACTCCATCAATATCGGACGACTTCTCCCTCAGTCGGTGTACTATGCCTGGGCTGCAATGAAGCTCGACGCTGAACCACTCTTTTGCGTTCCGAGCGGAAATCTGGGCAACCTGACGGGCGGTGCGTTGGCCGTTCTATCCGGTCTATCTGTGTCTGGATTCCTGGCAGCCCACAATGCGAATGCATTCTTCCCGGCATACTTGGTGAATGACAAGACCAGGCCGACGGCGTCTGTACGGACACTATCGAACGCAATGGACGTAGGTGCGCCATCAAATCTCGAGCGCCTTACGACACTCTTCACGTCGGAAGAGCTCAGCGCATTAGTTGCAGGAACGACGGTGACAGATAGCGAGACCCTTTCGATCATGAAAACCGTTGCGGACGAAACAGATTACATTGCCGACCCTCATACCGCTGTAGCGTTTCACGCGGTTCGGCAGTTCAGGAGAGGGAAGAAGCGCGACGGGCCGGTGGTCGTGATTTCCACTGCAGATCCAGCAAAATTTGCGGATGTTGTGCAAACCGCTACGGGTCGAATACCGTTGGAGCCAACACGCCTGAGCGAGTTCAGGGACCGAAAAGAGTCGGTCGTGGACATTCCGGCAACACAGAGCGCGCTCGAGTCTATTCTCGATGAACGAACATAGCCTGAAACTCAGCGACTGGGCGCAGTCTACGACTCAGCGTCTGAACGTGGTCTCGTACACCCTCTCGTTCCCCAACTGATCCTCGACTACCAGCCGAAGCTCGTGCGTACCTGCCTGAAGTCGACCATCAAAAGTGTAGCGCAGAATCCCTGTTTTTCCGTCGAGTGCAAATAGAGCCCATTCCCCATCGATCGTCCCTTTGTAGCTCTTGATTCCCGAAAAATTGTCTCTGATTTTGATCCTGATATTGCTGGAGCGGCTCATGTTCTTCCGGGAAGAAATATTTATGGGGCGAATGGAAGGTGCCACCGTATCGGCGGTGATGGTGTAGTCACCAAAACTGCGAACGCTTGATGTAACCCATCCGTCTCGAAATGACCCGCCGGCATAGGACATTTTCCCGTTGCTCCTGACGCGCCCAAGAGCAACCTTACCTCGCAACCGGATAGGAATATCACGACCGTCAATAGAAATCGAATAGGGCTCCTGAACGGGCGTCTTGTCGTCGTGTACGCGGTGAACCGGGGCATATCGATTCTGGGGACCCGAGCTCCGCTGCGAATAATGAATTTGAGTATCGTCGTACAACGTTTTTGGTGAGAGTCTGACTACGATCCCAGGTCGTTCAAGCGTGAAGGGACGATTGTAAATGGCCTTCAAGTTGCTTATCGACTCGGCCTTTTGCACAATCGACGAGTCCGTTTTGATGTTGCCGTATAGTTGGAACGAAAAGACGGCTTCGTTTCCATTCGTATCAGAAATCCGATACCGAAGATCATAGGTACTGTCTTGCACAATACTGAGTATTCCGCGATCGACCGTATCATAGATGGGAAGTCGATTGCCCGGAAGAACGTAGCTTCGTTGAATCCAGCGTCGATTGCCGACGTACTCGGCGTAGTCAATGTGGGCATTGATATGACGGGTTAGATTGAACGAAAAACGTTCCATCTTGGAAGTGAAGATCGGAGACCCGTCGCTTTCCAGATCAATCCTGTAAGCTCCCAGTTGATTGGGCGAATCATCGTGATAGTCGAACGTCTGTATTCCAAATCCGATTTCACCCGCGGCTTCAATCCGGTCGGCTCTCGAAAATCTGAATTCTCCATTCTCTCGAATCACGTCCAGGAGTACCGATTCATTTCCCCGGATCCGTCTCCATCCTCCAGTGCGGGAATCCCGAATTCTTAGACGGCTGCCATCATTCATGGCGTAGAGCTTGATCCGACGAATTCGAGGTGGTCTTGTGTCGCGAATATCAAACCCAAATAACAATGGATTTTCCGGCCACCCCGTTGCTGTATTGCGCACTTCAAAATGAAGGTGAGGCCCCGACGAACTCCCAGAGTTCCCCGAAAACGCGATTACATCTCCTTTCGTTACTGGAAATTGGCCCTTGGCTGGAAACGCATCTAAGGAAAAAGACTCGCGTGCGTATTGAAGATTTTTGATGTAAGCTGAGAACGGCTCGCTGAATCTATTGAGGTGGGCGTAAACCGTCATGAACCCGTTGGGGTGGGTCACGTAGATTGCGTTTCCGAATCCTCCAGACGAAACAGAAATTCGTGAAACCCATCCATTGGCCGACGCATAAACACGGTATCCTGATCGACCATTCGTTTTAATGTCCAAACCGGAGTGGAAATGGTTGGAACGCATCTCCGCGAAACTTCCAGCGAGGCTTAAAGGAATACCCAGAGGAGACCGAAAGTAGTCCTGTGGATATCGATTCGGATTGGACGATCCGAAAAGCAAAATGGCGAGGAGTGGAGCGATCCAACGAACAGCTACTCTCACAAACTTTAATGGTCTTTTTCTTCCGGGCATTTGAGGGCGGTCTTTTCTTGCATCAGCGCAAGTTTTGTACCTTAAATTCGGTTATTGGTTGAGGACGGCATACGTATGAAAAATAACAATTTACTGGCAGTCATACTCGGATTAATAGCCGTTTTTGTGATCGGTGTCGTTCTTTTAGAGCTCAAGATCGTTTTATTGCCATTTGCGATCTCATTATTGCTCTCCATCATATTTAAACCCTTTGTTTTACGCCTGAAAAAGGGACGGGTACCGATGGCGATATCGTTATTTGGTGTTTTGTTGGTTTTCTTCCTTGTTTTATTTCTCCTCGGGTGGGTTGTTTTTTCAAGTACAGAGACCTTTGTTGAGACGCTTCCGTCTTATGAGGCCAAAATTTCTGCCTTCATGTTCGATGTGCAGGCTCGAGTGCTCGGTTTGGCTGAGCGATTCGGGGTTCAAGTGACCGATTTTCGCTGGACCGACGCCATTGAATTCTCGTCTATTACGTCGGTCTTGACGACCGGTGTCGGATCCTTCATTTCCTTCCTGAGCACAACTTTTCTGATTCTGCTATTCATGTTGTTCATTCTTGCCGGAGCGGGAGACTTGGCCGGGAAGGTGAAGATGGCGTTTCCTGAAGAACAGGCGAATCGAATTGGTGATGTTGTTGGGACTATAGATACGCGGGTCCGCCAGTATTTGGTAACCAAGACGTTAATCAGTCTCGGAACGGGGGCACTCACTTTTCTCTTCCTTCTGGCACTGGGCGTAGATTTTCCACTCATTTGGGGACTCCTGGCTTTCGTCCTTAACTACATTCCCAATGTCGGATCTGTTATTGCGGTGCTCTTTCCCTTCTTCTTGTCGCTGCTTCAGTTTGACACATTGGTTGCGCCAATGCTGGTACTCATTCTCTTGGGAGGCATTCAAATGCTCATGGGAAATGTTATTGAACCGAGAATCATGGCATTCAGTTTGAACTTGAGTCCGCTGTTGATACTGGTTTCGCTTATCTTCTGGGGGTGGCTCTGGGGTGTACTTGGAATGATGCTGGCTGTCCCGCTAACTGCAACCATCAAGATCATCACCGAGAATCTGGAGCCGTTGAAACCGCTCTCGGTGCTTATGAGTGGCGTCGTCGAACCGGTCGAAGAGAAAGTCTAGTTCCAGTGCCCAGGCCTAACACTTTTTTCCCCTGATTATCACGGATGAAAGAGCGGCGCTGTCCGAGGAATAGACGACCGTATTGAACTGTTCGTCGCTACTCTTGTCCCTTAATTGCGGATGTTGAGAGTTGAGAACAAGAAGATCGGCTAAATAGCCCTTTTTGACTTGTCCCAGTGGCCTTCCAGCGGCCTGGCAGCCCCCGAACAGTGTCTGAAGATACCTTCTGGTTCCCGCACCGATGGCGGAAGTAATTCCTTCGACGTTCCGTTTCTGAAGACGAACTCTCTGGATATAGTCGAGCAGTCTCAGCTCTTCAAATGGAGACACACAAATGTTACTGTCTGATCCGATGGCAACAGATCCACCCAATTCCAAAAAATTAGCCAGGGGAAAAACGCCGTCTCCTAGATCGGCTTCTGTTGTAGGGCACAATCCTATTGTCGCGCCAGACGAAGCGACAAGCGAGAGTTCCTCCTGGGAGGAGTGGGTCGCATGGATGAGACACCAGTGCTCGTCTACTGGAGCCTTGTCGAAGAGGTATTCGATAGGTCTCTTCCCAAGCACGGCCATGCATTCCTCGACTTCGCGAACCTGTTCTGCCACATGAATGTGGACCGGTGATGTTGGCGCATTTGCGTTCCGGTGGTCCAGTAGTTGATGGATACCCCGAGCGTTCACTGCGCGCAAAGAATGCGGAGCATATCCGATCGCCAGTCCGGGATTCCCGTTTGTTCGATCGCGCAATCGAGTGATTAGATCGCAGTAATCGCCGAGCGAGAGTACAAATCGATTTTGGTGTAACTGTAGCTCCTTTTCTCCGAATCCACCGAACTGATAGAAGACGGGGAGGAGAGTCAACCCGATTCCCGACGTCTCCGCGGCGTTCAATATCGCTATGCTCATCGCATCGGGATCCGGATACAGGTTGCCTTCTGGGTCGCAGTGCACGTAGTGAAATTCACAAACGGATGTGTACCCCGCACGAATCATTTCTACGTACAATTCGGTGGCGATTCGCTCCATATCGTGGGGCCCGATCGTCGATAAATGCTGGTACATGACCTCACGCCAGGTCCAGAAATCGTCGGTCGGGGATGTAAACGAATGGGTTCGCCCGACGATCGTTCTTTGAAAAGCGTGCGAATGAACGTTGATCATTCCCGGAACGACAGGTCCGTGCGCCTGCTCCAATTCTGGATCGACGTGTGACGTTCGAACGTCAGAAATCACTCCCTGTGCATCCCAATAAATGGCGACATCTGTGGCCCATCCGTCGGGTAACAGTACCTGTTGAGCCTGAAGTCCTATGGAGAGAGATTTTGACACAACGCACTCTTGAAAGCGCTCGGGTAGAGATTACTCTGTTTCGTCGAGCAGGCGGGTGATCACATCTACTGCCGACACACCGTCGGCTTCTGAATTGAAGTTCGTGACGATTCGATGTCTGAGTACCGACACGGCCAACTGATCGACGTCTGCACTCAGCGGTGTGAGGCGACCGTCAAGAGCGGCAAGGGCCTTGGCGCCAAGAATTAGATATTGCGAGGCACGTGGACCTGCTCCATAATTAATGTAGTTCTTGATAAAATCCGTCGCATTCTCATGGTCTGGTCTTGTCTTACAAACCAGCGTTACCGCGTGTTCAATTACATTGTCGGCCACCGGCATGCTTCTGATGAGATGCTGATATGACAGCAGATCTGCGCCGGACATCACATGATTGACCTCTACTTCCCTTGCACTCGTCGTGGTTCGTACTATTTCAACCTCTTGATCAAACGTGGGGTAGTCCAACCATAAATTGAGCATAAATCGGTCGAGCTGGGCTTCTGGTAGGGGATAAGTACCCTCCTGCTCAATGGGATTCTGTGTGGCCAGCACGAAAAACGGATCGGGAAGTGAATACGTTTCTCCGGCCGTTGTTACACGGTGCTCCTGCATGGCCTCAAGAAGGGCAGCCTGTGTCTTGGGAGGAGTTCGATTGATTTCGTCTGCGAGAATAACATTTGCAAAGATCGGCCCTTGTACAAACTTGAATTCGCGACGACCCGTCGAGACGTCTTCCTCGATTATTTCTGTTCCGGTGATATCGCTCGGCATCAAGTCGGGCGTGAACTGAATGCGGCCGAATGACAGGTCAATGGCTTCCGAAAGTGTATGAACCAGAAGCGTTTTGGCAAGGCCCGGAACTCCGACCAGCAGCACATGCCCGCGACAGATCAAACTGATGAAGATGTGTTCGATAATCTCGGTTTGACCGACGATTACTTTTGCAATCTCTTTCGTGAGACGGTCATATCCGGCGACGAGCGAATCGAGCGTTTCGGGCGTGGCTTCTGAAATGCTCATACAGTCGAATGCATGCGTGGGTGTTTGTGCGGATGTCAAGCACTGGAATACGGAACGGATGAATATCTATCAGCTGAATGGGATGCTAGTTGTCAGCTATTGTCGTGTCTCTGGCTTGGCCCCTCATGTCAATATAGACGTCTTTCTTTAACTCATTCATCCATTTTTCCATGATTTTACCCTGTTTCTCTCTGAGCGCCAACCCCTCTATGAGTTCGTAATCGGTTTCCAGATTTACAATATGTTCGGGTAACCTCTTTTCAAGAAGAACGATGTGGTAGGCCATGCTGTTATCGAGAAGCTGCACTTCACTCGGTTCACTGATCTCTCCTTCGTCCAGTTGAAGAATGGTGGTTTGCCAGCTTCCACCCAGATTGTTCAAATACAGGTTGCGCTCTCCTGTCGTTGGATCCATTACCCGACCACCACGTGATGCAGAGGATTCTTCTTCGGAGTGATCCCGGGCAAGCACATGAAACGAGGCTTCCATGTTCAGTACGGAGTCGCGAAGAGTAGTCAAGAATTTTATTGCAGGAGTAGGGTCATTCTTGCGTTCGTCGAACGAGATAAGGATATGATTGTAGTCGATGACATCTCCTCGACGCTCGTTCACTCTAAGAAAGTGGAGACCAAACTCCGTCTCAAATATTTGCGATAACAAGCCTAGCGGAACTCGGGAGGCGACCGCAGCAAACTCTGCAACAACTTCGGAAAGGCTCATATTCTCGTAAAGACCTCCGTTGCTGGCGGATCCGGGATCGTCTGAAAAAAGCTCCGCCATTTCTTCGATCGTCACCGTACCGGTCAAAACCGTATCTCGCAGCGTGGTAATCATCTCCATCGCCTCCACCCTTGCCTCCTCGGTGACCTCGGGTTTTCGGACGATTTGAGAGACGCGCACGATATCGGGCAAGGTGGGTAACGAATCGGTCGGGAATTGCTGGAACCAGGCGTCCACATCCGCCGGCGTGGCCTTGATTTTTCTTAGTTTGCCATTGCGAATTTGATCTGCCAGCAACTGATCCCGGAATTCCTCTCTCAGTTCTGCACGGATTTCGACAATGCTTTTTCCGTAGAGCTCTTCCAGCCTAGCATCACCTCCGATTTGAAGAGACATTTGCCGGATTCG
>SMXL01000089.1 GCA_004356385.1 Bacteroidota bacterium | reverse complement strand
GGATTCAATCGCCATCGAAGGGCAGGCGCACCCGAAATGTCGAACCCACTCCGGACTCCGTCTCGAACGAGATATCCCCATCAAAATCCTCTACCGTTTTCTGGGCAATGGCCAGACCGAGTCCCGTCCCGCTGGTCTTGGTGGAAAAACTGGGCACAAATATTTTATCCCACAATTCCTTCCTAATCCCGGATCCGTTGTCCATTACGGTTGCCTCTATGAATCGAGATTCTTCGTCAGAAGAATCGACGCGGGTGGTTAACGTGATGAGCCCTTCCCGGTCCTCAGGAATCGCCTGAATGGCGTTCTTGATCAAGTTGATGAACACCCTTCGAAGGGCTTCCTCATCTCCATCCAACATCAAGTCATTCGACACTAGATTTGCTTCGATCTTCGTATCCGTTTCATTTCTCATGAGATCGACAGCGGCTTGAACGACCGCATTTACCTCGAGCGGCTCCTTCACGTTGTGGGGCATCGATCCGAAACTTGAGAATCCGTCTGCGATCCGCGCGAGAGCATCAATCTGTTCGATCAGCGTGGTCGTTGTACGATTGAACTTGTTTTCGAAGCCGTCCGAATCACCTCCATCACCCGGCGATGGCTTCATTCTCGCGAACGCTGTCCGAAGGTGCTGAATGGAAAGCTTCATCGGTGTCAGTGGATTCTTGATCTCGTGGGCCACCTGGCGCGCCATTTCGCGCCAGGCCAATTGGCGTTCCTGCTTGGCAAGAAGATCGCGGCTCTCTGATAACTGACTTTGCATGGTATTGAAACTGTCCACCAGATCACTGATCTCGTCGCGCGACCCGACGGGTCCAATGCTTTCGAAACGGCCTTCTGAGACCGATTCCAACCCTTCTCTCAATTTTCCGATCGGTCTGGCCAACGCGTTTGCCAGCAACGCCGCCGTCACCATGACGACGAATACAAGAAGAAGCAAAGCTCCGAATAGATACGCCACCGTGCGAGCACGCTCTTCTTCTATGCGTTCCTGTTCTGGAAGCGTCGGCAGGGATATCACATATCTGGTATCCCCACGCTCGTCCGTCAGCGCCCGGTATCCCGCCGTATAGACAAAAGTACCGAGTGATTGATTGACGCTGACAAACCGGTATCCGTCAAAATAGAGGGCCTCGTACGCTTGAATCGGTAGCCGCGTATCCACGAGCCGCTCTCGAACGAGCTGAGGTCGAGACGAACTCTCGAGTTCGGTGGCCCTGTAGATATTCAAATCCAATCCGACGCGCCGTGCGAGGGAATCCAGATTCGTTCTCTCGAGAACGCGATACGGTAATTCCTCACTTCTGGCATCTTCCGTGAGCGCATCCTCAACGCGAAGCAGATGCTGCCGAAGCCAGCTTTCGATGGCCCGTTCGTTTTCGCCTGTGACCACTTTGAGCCCAACCCAACCAGTGACCGTTACCGTAATCAGGCCAACGGCAAAGAAGGCGTTCAAAACTTTGTTCTGAAATTGAATTTTCTTCGCCGGCAACAACCCTTTCCTGATTCGCCAGACAATTCCGATCAGATAAATCGGGACGCCGAGAAAGAGCCCGGCAATGGTCACTCGTAAGAGGTAATAGAGATGGTCGAACAAGCTGATTCCGCTGATTCGTACCGCAATGATCCGAACGCGACTTCCGAGAGTAGGCGAAGATTCGATTCCAGCGTCGGTCTCAAGACGACGATAAAGAGTGAGATATCTCCCTTCGCGAATTTGCTCGGTCCTCCAAAGGACGGTCTCAACGCGTAGCAATTCGTCGACTTCCGAGTCCAAATTGTAACGACCGAACGGTCGCCCGTAGTTGCGAACCATCACGCCATCCTGAAACTCGGCGAGAGACATTTTGGTGTAGTCGTCTCCATAGTATCCGGCGGGAACGAGTACGCGAGGAAAAGCCTGAGCGCCCTCTCTGGCAATTTCATGGGGTTGTGCACGAACCAACAGCCATCCCTGCTGATTCGCATCGGAACCGAACGAGTAGAAACCGGCATAAACGAATCGCTCTCGTTCCCGATCACCGGTCATCTTCTCAATAAGTGCGCCCGAGTCTCCCTTGTCGGCATACATGGCCCGAATCAGTCCGAATTCCTTGAAATCAGCGGCGTCCAAAGATTTTCGAGACCCCCTAGAAGGAAATTCGTTGTAACGACCCAGCGGCTCACCGTCTGCGGTGAATAAAACCACCGAGATGTCGTGTGTACCAAGAGCCGAGATCAGCTCGCCGTGAATAAGGGCCCTGGCCAGCGAGTCGTAATGGGCAATGGTCTCCGAAGTGGATTCGAATTCCACCAGATCAATCTCATCCACCCGGTTAAGCAACTGACCGATGGCGAAGACTACTCTCGAGTCCATGTCCTCTTCGAACGAGTCCGCCGCATGCTCAATACTCATTCGACGATCTTCAGTCATCGCCCGATCGAGGAGAGGATACAGGATCATGGAGACGAGAACGACCGACGGTACGATGGACCGAAAATGAAGCCAATCAAGGCCCCGCTCACTCCTCATGGGGCTGAAATAGGCTATTCCGTAGACGACCAGAACGAAAAAAACAGTCGCCGGTAGGCTGATCACACCAGATATATTGGTCGCGATGAAGGCAACTCCGATCGAAACGGTTCCAGTCAGGACGATAAGAGTGGCCACCCGTCCGCGAGAGATCAGATCCCAGGATTCCGACTTGAACAATTCAAGACACACCCAGATGGAACGGGAGCATAGGAATACGACCGAAAACGTAATCAGAATGAGCGACGCAAAGACTCCCAGCACAAGCTGATCCGGCAACAGGCCTGAGCGTTCAAAAAAATCGAGGGTACTATCGAGGATTGCTCGTTGCGAAACATGACCGAAAACAGAGAGCAAACCCAGCACAAGAGCCATGTGAAGAGCAAGAGCTGAAAGCAATCGGATGTCCCCGATACCCCATCCTTCGCGGCTCCGGCGATTCGGCGTGAAGGAGAAACGGATCCTGACCGTCGTCCGCACACGCTCGGTTACTCGTACAAATAACACAGCTACAGCTACAGCCATCAACGCCGAAAGAAGCAGATCACCACTCGTTTGCATGATCCCTCCGCCATACCCGGACGCCAGATGCTGCGGATCGAACAGTGGCGAAAGCGGTGCTTTTCCGGTCTGCCATCTAGAAGGAATTTCGAGAGCGAGAAACGAATAACGAACCCCTGCGATCAGGGAAAGAAAGACCATAAATCGACCGACCGGGTTCATCACGGATACGTGATCCGCTTCCGGTCGAAGTGTCCATCGAGCTGCGATGAACAGGACGACGAAAAGCCCCATCATCACCCAGAGATAAACGAAGTTCAGATTGTTCGTTCTTTGCTCCGCTATGAGTCGGTCGTCAGACGGCGGAGTAATATGAACGCGGACGAGTGTCCGTCCATCCGCGCCCTGAAGCGTACGGGAAAACCGGGATTCACTCGGATCAAACTCGGGTTCCGGCATCAGGTCGACACGAACCGGGTACGTTGTCAGGCGTGACCACTCCTCATCCAGCGTATAGTCGCGCAGAAATTCGTTTCGAACCGGTACATGCTGAACGATCATCCGGATTACGCGGACCGCTCCAACGGTTTCGATCCCATCTCGAATGGGCCACCAGATCACGAGAGCGGAGTGTCGATCCCCATCCATCGCCAACGATGACTGATACGAATCAAGAAAATTCGGTTCACTGGGAGCGGAATCGATTGGAAGCGATGCCCCTGCCCAACCGAGCAGCCGGGGTTGTTGATCATAGATCTCGACCGCGCCCTGGTCGTGGAGTTGATAAGCCGACATTATCCTGATAATGTCTTCTTCCCCATCACGAACACCGGTACGAGCGATTCTGAGGGCTCGAATGAGACGAGGATTCGTTGCGAGTGCTCGCGCCTCGTCGACCATGGATCCCTGAATTTTTCGGAATTCGTTTTCGACTTGATCCAGTGCGCTTTGGACGGTGCGCAACTGGGCACTTGTCAGGTCGTTCACCAGTCGGGTTTTACCCAGTTGCCCAAAGCCCCAGGTAGCAACTGCAAGTAAGGCTAGTAGGCCAAGGACGAGTCCAGACGATTTGGACAATAGCCGCGGCTTCGCGTGGTGGGTATGTGGACCGTCGGAATCTGGCATCCGCTGAACAAGGATTTAGCGGTCAGGGCTTTCGATTAAGAACTCGCGGAGCTTCCATCCGTCAGGCGACTTTTTAAGTCGGAAGTACGTACGAAGCGGAACCTGATAGTTGATCGTTCGCATTCGACCCTCTACGAATAATCCGAGATTCGAACGGGTGGAATCGACTAGCTCAAAAGAGGTCGGCTTATTCTCCTTAAAGAATTTCTTGAGTACCAGAGTCGCTTGCGACCGGGTGTACTGGTGACTTTCCGCGAACAATGCCAGCTCAATCGACTCGGTTGATTCTGCCAACAACAGTTTCGCATTGCCTTCGGCGACCGCTCTTCGGATCGTACTTAGCGCGTCGGCCTGATTCTGCGCCCGCGTCGGAATGACCGTACAGAACGCCAGAACCGCAATCAAACCCAGCCTAAGAATGGATCGGCTGTAAGGCGAATCCAGAATACGATACAAGGCTCTTTCGAAAACGTTCATGCTGAAACTACGTGATTCGACACGATTCAGATTGAAAATCAATGCTGTAACCCAGCAAGAAACGGTCCATGGAGAAAATAGAATGATTTGCCGCCCGTCACCGCCATTAATGTATGGTTTCCAGGACGAAATCGGTTACAGACCGTCCGCTCACTCGCTCAGGTAAACGAATGTGACTCCAGCACCACCCTCGTTCCACGGTGCCTGTTCGATTTTAGAAACGGAATCCAAGGTCGGTAGAAAATCTTGAATGGCCTCGCGAAGCGCTCCGGTTCCTTTTCCATGGAGGATCTCAATCCGATCCAGCGATGCCACCGATGCTTGATCAACGTGTGCGACGACTCGCGAGATCGCCTCATCGACCCGAAGGCCTCGCACATCAATTCTTTTCGTCAGAGTCGTTAGTGGCAAAACCGGACTTGAGTCAACGGTCTGGCGAACGATCACCTGTTGTTCGGCGGCCTCGCCGACTTTCGTAAGTCTGGAAATCAACACGCGGGTTTGAAGATCTCCGAACGCGATCGACGCTTCCTTGCCCTTGAGGGAGAGGATTTCGCCTACCGCGCGGCCGTCATCCAACAGAACCTGGTCCCCTTTCTTCAACGCTCCCGCGTCTTCCATTTTGAACGCTCCGACGGGACTCCCGGACTTGCGCTTTGCACCCGCACGACTTTTTATTCGGCGCTCGAGGCGAACCCGATCATCCGCGAGATGGTCTCGCGCTTTCTCCAGATCAGCCCTCGCATCCCTCGTACGACGCGAATCTGCCTGTGACTCGCGAATCTCTCGAATTACTTTTTCAACAACGCGGTTCGCTTCCCCGACAATCTCATCTGCCTCTTCAATGGCACGTTTTTGGATCTCCTCCTTTCCTTCCTGCAGCGACCGAAGTCTTTCCGTCAACTGTTCTCTGTCTTTTTCCGCTTGGCGAAGGGTAGCCTCGGTTTCATGAATTTGGGCGTCGAGAACTCGATTGGATTCTTCCAACGACGAAATTAGGGCCTCCAGCTGAACACGCTCCGTTCCCACGAGCTCTCGCGCACGCTGAATAACGTCGTCTGGTAATCCCACCCGGG
Organism: Bacteroidota bacterium; assembly: GCA_004356385.1. The sequence goes on along the minus strand of SMXL01000089.1, from coordinate 1,584 downwards.
TCGCGATTTCGGTGGCGTAAGAAGCACCAGGAACATCCTGCCTGAATTCAAAAGTCGGTTTGAGCGTATTTACATCGAAAGACATGGAGCCGTTTGCCACGCCGTCGGAGTCGTTGGCAAACACCTTAAGGCTGCCGTGGTGGGTCGTGACAACGGTTCGGGTTTTTCGAGCGGTCAGACTCTCCAGCACGGCACGAGCAAGCGCGGAGCCTTCATCCGGATCGGTTCCGGTCCCGGCCTCATCAATCAGAACCAGCGAGTTTGCCCCCGCGTCTTTTAACATCATTTTCAAGTTCTCAAGATGTGAGGAATAAGTTGACAAATCGTCATCCATGGATTGTTCATCTCCGATATCTACCAGGATGTCGTCAAAAAGACAGAATGTAGATTCCTCATTCACTGGGACCGGTATCCCCATACCCAGCATCGCAGTCATCAATCCAATGGACTTCATGGCGACTGATTTACCCCCCGCATTCGGCCCCGAGATGACGAGCGTGTGGAATGAATCGCCGATCTCGAGATTTAGCGGGACGACTGACTTTTTCCTTTCTCGAGCTCGATAGACCAACAAAAGTTCAGGATTACGCCCGTTGACGATTCGAACGATTCCTTCCTGGTTAATTCGGGGCGCGGTGGCGTCCAGCTCATTACCCAATTTCGCGATGGACAAAGACAGGTCAAACTGAATCAGCAATTCTCCGTTCGAGGAGATGGAGTCCGATCGATCGCGAATTAGATTGGTCAGCAGTTTCCGAATTTCATCTATTTCACGTTTTTCGGCCGCTTCCAGCTCGCGGATCTGATTGTTCAGGTCGAGACAATCCTGGGGTTCGATGTAAACGGTTTGACCGGTGGACGAAACATCGTGGATAAATCCGGTAACGCGCTTTTTGCCACTGGATAGAACCGGGATCACCATTCTACCTGATCGAATAGTCGGCTGCTCATCGGCGGCAACTCCAGCTTCAATGGCGCTGGACAAGGCAGCGGCAATTCGATTTCTAAGATTCTGACGCGTTTTGAGTAGATCCCGTCGGATCCGCTGCAATTCGGGAGACGCATCGTCGCGCACCCGACCCTCGTCGTCAAATACTCGCTCAATAGCCGTTTCCAATCCTTTGTCGGGCTCCAGCGACGCCCATCGTGCAGCCACAGAAGGAAATTTTTCGGACCTGGACACAAGAAAGGAATGGAGCAGACGCGTCGTCCTTTCAGCGTGGTACACCTCCAGTATCAGTTCGGTGTTCAGGGCCGCTCCCTCCGGTCGCGCCAAATCCAAAATGGGAGATAGATCTGCGTTCGGTGTGTAAGGAATTGGATCATCGAAAGCCAGACAACCCTGCAGCTCACCGATGACTTTTAGATCCAGAACTATTTTTTTGGTATCGGAACTGTACGAGAGCCGTTCGGCCCTGCGCGCTGCGGGTTCACTCTCGGTCAACTCCACAAGCCTAGCTCGAACCCGGCTGAGTCCGATTTTATCGGCCGCACCGTCGGGTGAGAGATTCATTTCACTCTGTTTTACGAGCGCTGAACGCTACGCTGCTGTGATCCCCTATATTGATCGCCGTCGGAGTTCCG
>SMXL01000088.1 GCA_004356385.1 Bacteroidota bacterium | reverse complement strand
GCTGCCGTCGAAGTGCGGGTCATCTCCGACAGGCAATATGTTCTGGTATTAACGGACCTTGAGTTGGACGAATCGAAGCCATCCCGCGGTACGATTTCGGGGTTCGTATTTGATCGTATTTCAGGAGAATCGCTGTACGGCGCGAATATCTATCTACCCGATCTTTCGGAGGGAACGGTTACCAATCAGGCCGGCTTCTTTTCCCTTCCGGGGATTCCAGCCGGTACACATCGAGTTCGATTGTCCTTCATCGGTTATGTGGCGCAAGACACGACCCTCACGACAGCGCCCGGTGCCATTGTTCTAGAACTGACTCCGACGACCATTACTTTAGATCGGGTAGTGATTGAACGCAGCAGTCTTACACGCGCAGATTTGGCCGTATTCCCAGGCGTCATATCCATTCCTGTGCGACGTCTGGAGCAACTTCCAACCTCGTTTGGTGGAAAGGATGTTTTTGAGGTTCTCGGGTGGATGCCGGGAATTCAGCGAGCCGGCGAAGTAACCGGTGGATTAGTCGTTCGAGGTAGTGGATCGGACCAAAATTTATATATGATCGATGGGGCTCCTGTTTACCATCCTTGGCATGCGTTCAGTTTGATATCCACGTTTCAAACCGAAACGTTCAAAAATCTGAAGTTTTACCGGGGCTCCTTTCCTCCAGAGTATGGAGGGCGGCTCTCGGCCGTTTTGGATGCCGAACTGAGAGATGGACGCAACGCCGAGCCGAAATTGCTGGCGGCGGTCAATCCACTCAACGTACGCTTTCTGATCGAAAGTAAGATCGGGTCAAAAAGCTCATTCATGCTGTCCGGACGACGGTCTTATATCGATAAGATCATCGGACGTCGCCACCCGGTCTCGGACAGCTTCGGTCGAAAAGACACGTTACGGACGGCGTATTTTTTTTACGACTGGAGCGCCAAACTCTCGGTCTCGCCACATACGAACAGTCGTCTATCCTTCTCCTATTACACCGGTCGCGACGATCTGGACCTGCGACTTCCGTTCGATCTTTCCCTTGATTTCTCGTCCTGGCTTCGACCCGCCGATCTCTTTTTCGAAGTCGATCAGAATTGGGGAAACCGACTTTACAGCGTGCGATACCAGCAGCTATTAAATGACAAATTATTTTTTACAGGAACCGGATACTATACCGAATACGGGGCCAAGGAAGCTGCGTTGATCCATCCGACTCAATCCGCATCGGTTGAGTCAGCATACCGGGTGCAACTTCAGGATCTAGGAATTCGGCTTGATGTCGACTACTTCCCCAATCTTTCCCATCAGATTCGGGGTGGCTTGTCACTTATCGATCATCGATTCCTAACCAAAATAGACGCGCTCATTTCATACAGCCCGAGTCTGCAGGAGTCTCTTTCGCAGAGGGGGAATGTCCAAACCCGGGAGCTTGCGGTCTACGTCCAAGACCACTGGAAACCCTCAAGAAAGCTGCATGTGTTGCTCGGAACGCGACTCAATTACTTCGGGAGCGGAAACTATTTTCGTTTGAGTCCTCGACTGAGCCTTCAGTTCGTCTTGCATCCAAAATGGCTCGTTCTCCGGGGCTCAGCGACCAGACAGGTTCAATTCCTCCAACGGATCAGAAATCGCTTCTCCTTCCTGTACGATCTCGTATCCAGTCGTTGGATTCCGTCGGATGCCACCGTCGTGCCCTCAACCAGTCGTCAACTCTCTTTCGGAGGTGAATCTGTTCCCTACTCGTGGCTGAAGCTTTCGGCTGAAGGCTATTTTCGAACCGGGAAAAACATTCTCCTTCCCCGGGATGCGTTTCAATCTAAAAATGGACTGCTAGGACCGGGAATCGATATCAGTACTCTGCTGGGGCAATATACACGGGGGAAGGAGCGATCATACGGTGTCGAAATCGGAATGGATCTCTTCTTACTCGATTGGCAGGTGCTCCTGGCCTACACAGGAAGTCAATCTGAAAACCGTACACCAGAGCTATCGAACAGATCCTACAGACCGAGTCGATTCGACGTACCTCGTTCGTTTTCCGCTGTCGTCCAGCGAAGAGCTGGACGATGGCAGTTTTCTCTTTCAACGGTGCTTCGATCGGGATATCCAACTACAGTCCCCATTGCGCGCTACTATTTAACGGACCCCGTGAGTGGTGATCAGAATTATTTCTTCCACATGCCCGAAATCAATAACGGGCGCCTTCCTCCCTATTTCAGAATGGATCTGGGTATCGGGTATCGCTTTGGATTTATGGACGCGAACTGGTCGGCACAAATTCACGTGTACAATATTTTTAACCGTCGAAATATAATTCGGCGGCTATACGATCCGTCCAAGGATAATTTTATCCCGAAAAATAGTCTCGGACTACCCCTTCTCCCGCTCTTTGAGATTGAAATGCAATTATGAGAATACTTGTTCAAATCATACTTTTGGGCTCTCTGGTAGGGTCATTTGCAGCGTGCGATACGGTTGAACCGTCCGAAGCTGGGACGCTCGTCGTGGAGTCTTATTTGAAAGCGGGAGAACCGCTGCCAGTAGTCAGAGTCGGCCGGACATTCAACGTTTCCGAAGGTCTTGGGTCAAACCAGGGTTTTGAAAACGCGGAAGTCGAATTGATCCTCGACGGAGTTCGCATTCGATACGATCCAGTGCCTTCATCTCCAGGTCTCTATCGGCCAGACAGCCGGGTCAGCTCACTGATCGTTCCGCCCCTCGCTTCGTTTGAACTCCACGTCCGAACGGCCGAAGGCGGCGCCAGTGCTTCGGGTACGATTCCACCACTCATATTTTTGAACGACGTAGAATTTTTAGTCCCGGAACGGGCGATCGAGGCTGTACTCGTGGATACGCTTGATATCGGCCTCGATTCCCTGGATCTGGGCCTCAACGCTCAGTCAGGGTTTATCTACCCTATCCAGGTAACCCTGGCCTGGAATATGATTTCAGAAACGCCGGCTTCGGTGGAGGACTTTTGGATTGAAACTCGCCTGGAACCGTTGTCACAGTTTTCTTCTTCACTCATCGATTTCTTTCTTCTGCCCCAGCAGGTTTTACCCGAGTCAAGCATTGAAGCCGACGACGACGGGCAGGCACATTGGACCGGTGTGTACGCTGTGCCCGTGGAGACGGCCGATACACCACTCCCCGAACATACTCTAAAGGTAAGCCTGCTTCGAGGGGACCAGGCGTTCGCTGTATTCGAGACGAGTCGTGATAGCCCGGAGCGCCGAGAGCCGGTATCCAACGTTCGTGGCGGAATCGGATACGTAGGTGGTATCGCTGTCGATACGCTACGAATAGTTGTAAAGTGATCTTTTTATGGGCAATCACGGCATCACAGTACCGAATGACGAGCTTCTCTCGAAGCTACCCGGGCTCATCACTTCTATCGAACCCCAAAAAAAGGCGAACGATCGAGTATCGATTTTTATTGAGGGAGAATTTGCCATCGGACTCCACGCAGACGTTCTCATTTCTCGAGGACTCTCGATAGGACAATCTATTTCCGAGAGTGAGCTGTCTGAACTGGTCAACGAGGATTCGTATTTCAGAGCACGAGCCAAAGCGTATCATTTACTTTCGTACCGGCAGAGGACCCACGTTGAGTTGTCAAGGCGTCTATCAAAGTCAGGGTTCTCCGCTCACATCATCGACCGGGTCATGGAACGATTGATCGAACTCGACATGATTGACGATGAGGCCTACGCGCGAGCGTTTTCAGAAGCTCGGATTCGGTCGAAAGGGTATGGACCACGACGTCTTCGCACTGAATTGTACCGGAAAGGAGTCGATTCCAAAATAATTGAAACCGTCTTGGCGAATGCCTATCAAGAAAAGGCGGCGGACGTTCTCGCTCTCGAAGCGGCCAGAAAGTATATGAGAAGGCTCGAAGGCGAATCGGACCCACAAAAACGTCGCTCCAAGTTGACTGCGTATCTTGCACGGCGTGGATTTTCGTTTGACCAGATGACCGACGCGGTGACCGAACTTGAATCCCTGGACCGGAAAGAGTGAATGAACGGGATCATCCACACGGGTTTTCACATTTCAGGTCGGTCTACGATTTTACACCTGTAGATCGCACTCAACGCCCCCTCCAGACTACCCACAGATGAGCAACCCAACCGCATCAGCCCTAAGGAAGCCCGGCTTCTTCGATCTGATACTGCTTGTGTTTGGCGTTATAGGGTTTGGAATGTTCTCCGTTGTGCTTCCTGCACACCACATTGACGGCACCGCCGAATATAAAATCTCGAAAAGCGACGCCATCAATAATGCAAATATATTTCTGGTCTCAAACGGATATTCCGTACGGAATTTGGATGTTGAGGCCCACTTAAGACGCAATGATAGACTTCTGAAGGCTCTGCAAAAGGATCTCGGGCGTGAACGAACGATCGAAATACTCGGGGATGATGAGAACTCAACGATGCCCGGTTTTCTGTGGTCCGTTGCGTACAGGATGGAGAGGCCGGATGCGTCAAGCTCACTTTCGTTTGCGGCGTCGGCACAAGTATTTGATGTTGTTCTGGACATGAACGGAGCCGTTCTGGAGTTTAAGAATACCAGTTCAGCCGCAGGCGCTTACGCTACACGTCTGGGTGATGCGACGAGGTCCGTCAATAGATCGGTATTGTCCGCATTGTTTACGCCGCGAGACTCATCGAAGGCCGAATCGTTTGCCAGACTCAGTGCCATCACAGACTCAAGCCTAATCGCGTCTCTGAGGTTCAACAAACTTGCTGCATTCATTTCGAAGCCTGGGCTCGAACGTGCGTCTAGAATTGACCGACTTGAGCAGAACCTGTCCGTTGAACTGGACTCTTCTGATATTCTGACCCTCGCTACCATACTCGCGCCAAAGCAGGCACTACAGTATGTGACTTGGGAGATGGATTCTCTTCGCTTTTTCTCAAGTGTCGCGACGAACAATAATTCAGGCGATTCCGGCCAGCTCGCGTTGATTCAAATGCGAACGACCGAACCCGCGTACGGTCAGCAATTGAGGGTCGACATGACCATCTCGCCTACAGGAAATTTGCAGGAAATGGTTGCGGTATCTAATCCTGATCGGGCTGTCGACACGTCTGTTTCCACCACACTCGATGTCATCAAGGGTGGCGCTTACGTCCTGCTCGCTATCGTCTTTCTGGTCTTTTTTGTGCGTCGTATCACGGCAAGACTCATCGACGTGAAAGGATCGATGATCGATGCACTCGTTGTAGGAGTGCTTTTGGGTATTCTCGCGGTCATGAGCCCGCAGACATCGCTGGACACGGACGCGACTGTCTGGGCACGAGTTCTTGCCGGCCTCCTGGCATTTTCGGTCGTAGGTGGGGCGGTCGCGTTGGCGATGTTCATTTTGTCAGGTGCAACGGAATCGATCAGCCGCGAAATATTCCCGCAAAAGTTGTTGTCAGGAGTTCTCCTCAGGAAAGGAGACATCCATAATCGCGTCGTTGGCTGGTCACTGATCCGCGGCATCGCCGTTGCCGGTGTGTTGCTGGGTCAAGGTGTCCTGGCTCTAACCGTGTTCCCGGACCTTTCGCTCGAGCTCGGAGCTTCTTTGGACGCAGAAGACACCTTTCGACCGGTTTTGGCGAACTTTGCAGCGAGCTCGTCCGTGTCCCTGATGATTTCGGCTCTGGTTCTGTTGGGGGTCGGAACGCTTTCGTATCGATTCATGGAGCGACCGTGGTTTGTTGTCGGTTGCCTGGTTGCCGTCGGGGGATTTTTGAGAATCGACCCATACGGAATGGATGTGAGCTGGCTGGCTGTGGGAGTTTCGGCGGTTGTGACCTTCATTTTCGCCGTCTCCTATATGCGATTTGACTTTCTTACGGCGTTTATGGGACTCTTCATTGCCACGTTCACCTGGAATTTGAGCGAGGGATTTCTCATTGCTCAGTCTCCCGTGTGGCTGGACACGATGGTGGGCGCCTTCTTTATTGGATCCATTGCTGTAGTCGGTTTTGTCGGCGTTTTCAGCAGGCGAGACGAGGAAGATATTCGCGAATATGTCCCGGCCTATATCACAGAACTGGCGGGACAACAGAGTCTCAAACGTGAATTGGAAATTGCGTATCAGGTTCAGGCATCGTTTTTACCTCGTACCATGCCCAACGTCGACGGTCTGGATATCGCCGGTATGTGCCTGCCCGCAAGCGAAATCGGAGGAGACTACTTCGACTTTATTCATCTTCCCGATAATAAACTGGTCTTCATCGTTGGCGATGTAAGCGGGAAGGGAATTCAGGCTGCGTTCTATATGACACTGGTCAAAGGCATTATCCAAACGCTTAGTACGAGCGAGCTTTCTCCCTGTGCCGTCATGAAGCGTCTGAATGAAGTGTTCAGAAAGAACGCACCGGCTGGCACATTTATTTCAGCGATCTACGGAATCGTCGATCCACAGACAGGGGAGTTTACGTTTTCACGAGCGGGGCATAATCCAGGAATTCTGAAACGCTGCGGTCAGGTCGAACCCGAATTTCTGCGCCCCAGCGGGATGGCCATCGGATTTACAGACGGTAAGATTTTTGAAGATTCCATCGCTGAAGTATCCATCCGTTTGAATAGGGGGGATGTCCTGGTCTTTTACACCGATGGTTTTTCCGAAGCCATGAACTCAAAAAGGGATCTTTATGGCGATGATCGCCTGCTGACTAAGGTGGGACACGTCGGAGACAAGTCGGCCAGCGGAATCCTTCGAGCTTTGACCGAGGACGTACATCATTTTATTGAAGGCGCCGGTCGGTCCGACGACATGACGATGATTGTCGTAAAGATGTCAGGTTAATTGAATAGTCTGATGGATAGCCCCACGAGTCAGGCCCTCAGAGAAGCGGTGAATTACATCCGAAACCATTCGGATTCATCCCCCGAGATTGCACTCGTATTGGGATCGGGGCTGGGAGCCCTCGCTGACCGTGTGAAGGATCCTTTGGTTATCGAAGCGACGGACATCCCTCATCTTCCGTCGGCCACAGTGTCGGGTCACAAAGGACGATTTGTTTTTGGTCGTCTTGGGGGAAAATCCGTCGTCGTAATCCAGGGACGGCTCCACATGTACGAGGGACATAGCCCGTCTCAAGTCGTTTTTCCGATACGGCTGGTTAGCGCGCTTGGAGCTTCCTGTTTGTTCGTAACGAATGCGAGTGGAGGAATCAATCCGCGGTTCGCGCCGGGGACTCTGATGTGGATTACGGATCACATCAACCAAACCGGAGTGGATCCGCTCGAGAGAGGGACTTCTTCGGTCGTTGGAGCGTCTTCGGGAGTCCGATCGTCGTCGGTCATTGGAGCTCACGAGTGGCCGTCCAGAGGGTCTTCTGACTATTACGATCTGGAATGGACTCGAAACGCCGAGAATCTTGCCACTGAAATGGGTGTCGCGACGGAGAGAGGCACGTACCTTTGGACACGAGGACCGAGCTACGAAACAAAAGCAGAAATCATTGCATTTCGAAAGATGGGCGCCGACGCTGTAGGCATGAGTACAGTTCCCGAAGTCATTCAGGCTCGCGAGGAAAATATGAATGTCATTGGACTTTCAACGATCACGAATTTCGCTACAGGATTAAGTAGTACTCCCCTGAATCACGACGAGGTTATTGCGACCGGACTGGCCGTTCGAGTCTCCTTGGAAAAGTTGGCCATGGCCGTTATTCAGCTTGCGCCGATAGCCGAAGACTGAGTAAAACCATCGAAAATAGAGGGCCGGCCCGATGTGATTTTGAGAACCTCTTTGTAATTGCCTGAATAGATTTGCATATTTAGCCATACTTGAGGCCTAATGTGCCATTATGATGGTTTCCCACTATCCCCAGGAGAAAAAACCGGGTCTCGAGCGCTGAAAATTGTACGAGAGGAAAGATGAGTCAGGACCAGGAACCCATAGAATCAGAGGCTATTGCGATTACTGCTGAGTCCGAAATCGAAGACACGGTTTCGAACAGGACGAAGAACACAGTCGAGTACCGGGGAGAGGTTTTCTCGAAGCGAGTTCCCGCCGGCAAACGGACTTATTTCTTCGATATTAAAACGACCCGCTCCGGCGAAGATTTCTTTCTTACGATAACCGAGAGCAAACGAATTGCCGAATCCCGCTACGAAAAGCACAAAATATTTTTGTACAAAGAGGATTTTGGAAAATTCGTTACGGCGATGCACGAGGTGCTGACTTACGTTCGAGAAGAATGTTTACCCGAATATGAATTTCGGGATCTACCAGACCTTTCGGTCTCATCCAACGATCCAGCCGACGAGTAGAAGTAGCTCGTTCGATGGTTCCGCATGCACGCCATTCGTACTGAATCGTAATCGACCGTCACCGGAGTGACACAAACACCTCATCGCGAATTCTCGTAACGAGGTTTTTTCAGACTTCGGCCGTAGATATTTTGAAATTCTTGAATCCTCGTCTGATCTCAATACATAGAACTCTGAATAGCGATGCGACAGATGGAGCAATTGGTTCGACTTATTCGATCTGAAGTTCGAATGGAAAAACCCTACTTCGTAGGTGGATCCGATGAGAGTAATTGCAAACTGAATCAGAACGAGTGTCCGTTTGATCTTCCCCGGGAGATCAAGACGGAAATTCTGAAAAAGTTCGAGCAGATTCAATTCAATCGGTATCCGGCTTCACAACCGTCCGAGTTGATATCGGTGCTGGCTGAGCACCATAATCTGCCCGAAGGCAGTGTACTCGTAGGAAACGGATCCAATGATCTCACCCAGACGCTGGCACTGTGCTTTATTTCTGCCGGAACTCGGGTGGTCCTACCCCGTCCGATGTTTGCATTGTATGAGTCCGTCGTGCGTATGCATGGCGGAGAGGTCGTTCCGATCGCACCGCTAAAAAGCCTAGACTTTGACATCGATGGAATCGTCGAATCCGCCTCTGACTCAAGCGTCGTGCTGACCATCGTGGCATCGCCCAATAATCCGACGGGTTTATCCGTACCGTTCGATGCGATCGAACATTTATGTGAGAAGGCTCCCGGATTTGTAGTCATTGACGAGGCGTATCACGAATTCTGTCTGGATCAGAGTTCGATTTCGCTCATGGATAGATACCCGAACCTGATTGTGATGAAAACGCTTTCGAAGGCGTTCGGACTTGCAGGTATTCGGATTGGGTATCTTTTGGGACATCCTCAAGTCATGAGCGAAATCTTGAAAGCTAGATTGCCGTTCATGGTAGACCGGTTCTCAGAAATTACGGCCATTGAGCTGGTTAAAAGGTCGGATCTCCTCGCGGAAAGAGTCCGAGTTTTGAAAGCGGACATCTCGGATCTTACGGAGGAATTGAAAGCGATTCCGGGTGTCGTCGTCGTTCCGTCTACTACGAATTTTGTTCTGTTCAAAACAGATATAGCCCCGGAGCGCCTGGCAACAATTTTGGCGAAGCGTGGCGTGATCATTCGCACCCTGTCCTCGTATCCAGAATTGGACGGATACCTGCGCGTATCGACCGGGACGCCCTCTGAGAACAAGGCATTTATCACTGCGTTAAAATTCGCTTTGATTGAGTCTCCCTGAGTCAACCCTGACGATTCGCAAGAGAAGGCCCCGAACGAACCTATGGATCTTATTCAAGTCGATATTATAGGACTCTCCACGAGTCCGTCTAGCGGCGGTGCCTACGCTCTCGTTCTTGGAGAAGTAGATGGAAGTCGACGTCTGCCGATTATAATCGGTGCGTTTGAGGCGCAGGCTATAGCGCTGGAACTGGAAAAAATCCAGCCCCCTCGTCCTATGACGCATGATTTGATTCGCGACTTGTATGACGCGGTGGGTGGGGAAGTGACGGAGATTGTAATCGACGAATTGCGTGAAGGTACTTTTTTCGCAAAAATTCGCTACACCGTAAATGGATCCGAAGAGTTCCTGGACTCTCGACCAAGTGACGCAGTCGCCGTAGCCGTTCGCGTTGGTGCGCCCATTTTCGTTTCGGACGAAGTTCTAGAAGAAGCAGGTATTCCGACGGACGAAGAAGACGAACTTGCAGAAATCGAAACCGAGTCGGAGGACGACCCTGAACTCGAGGAAGAGCCGAAATCCGATCTGGAACGTGTTCAAGCGGATCTCTCGAAAGCCATTTCGGAAGAAGATTATGAACGGGCGGCAAAGCTTCGAGATGAGATCAAAAAAATGATGGGAAGCGAGAATTAGCCCTTCCCAAACGCTTCCTGCTGGCCTCTCCCCACATTTGAAACCCACTGAAAAAATGGCGCTTGAACGTCTCCCCTATTCAGAATTCAAGTCGTTTTCCAGATTGTTTACCACGTACACGAGTGACTTTGATTCAGTTGCCGGGTACTTCAGTGGTGATTACAGAGATCCGCGACAACGTGGACAAATCGCGCAGCAGGTGGCCGATCAATTCAATCACCGGCGTCAGTTGGTAGAGGTTCTCTCCGATCAGAACAAATCCTATGGCGCGGGCGAGGCTACACTACGGAATATCGAGCGACTGGCGGGATCGGACGCGGTTGCTGTTGTCACAGGACAACAACTGGGTCTGTTTACCGGGCCCATGTATACACTCTACAAGACGCTGACGGCTGTTCAACTGGCTCGTCAGATCGAAGAGGAATCAGGGCGACCGACGGTACCCGTCTTCTGGCTGGAAGGTGAAGATCACGATTTCGATGAAGTGGCTTCCGTGGCAGTCGCGGGAAGTGATGGGATCCACAGACTAAAGTACTCGTCCGTTCATTCGGACGGGAATTCTGTGCCAGTGGGAAGAATTACTCTTGAAGAGAGCATAAAGGAGGTCGTGGGGCAACTCGACGAGTTGTTGCCCGGCACTGAATTTCACGATGGAATTCTGAAAATGGTCCGTGATGCCTATAGGCCCAATGCAACGTTCCTGACGGCTTTCACCAGATTAATGGGGTCTCTTTTTGAAGATGAAGGGATAATCTTCGTTTCCGGTGACGACCCGAGATTGAAGAAGATCGCTGGGCCGGTATTCCGAAAGGAACTCAAAGAACACGCTAAAACCTCGGCCCTTCTAAAGGAGACCAGCAGCAAGCTGGAAGAGAGCTTTCATGTCCAGGTTCAGTCGTCACCTACCCATCTGTTCCTGCTTAACGAAACAGGGAGACATTCCGTCGTGGCGGAAGGAAATGACTTCCGACTGAAGGGAACCGACATCCGCTACACACGCGATGAACTGCTCTTGATGGTGGATGAAAACCCCGAGTCATTCAGCCCGAATGTGGTCTTGAGACCCATTGTCCAGGACTCCATTCTGCCCACGGCTGCGTACGTCGCCGGACCGGGAGAGGTAGCCTACTTCGCACAATTCCGATCGATCTATGAGTGGGCGAGCGTACCCATGCCGATTATCTATCCGCGGGCGAGCGTAACACTCGTTGAGCCAAGTATCGCGAAAGTGCTGGACCGGTATTCTCTTTCCATTCCTTCCTTTGAAAAGGATCTTGAGAAATTATTTCATGGGATTGTGGTTGATGCCATGGATATAGACGCGGAGGCCATCTTTGAACGTGCCGGTCAACACATTCACGACGCAGTAAACACCGTGAGCCCGGCCATAGAGGCGGTAGACGCCTCCTTAACGAAAACGGGCGAGGCCACTCGGGTTGCGCTGATGAAGGAGTGGGGGAAACTAAAGAATCGAGTAGTGAAGGCCGAAAAACGGCGGCACGATCAAACTCAGAATCAGCTCACGAGGGCACGGAACAGTTTGTTTCCCGAAAATATTCTGCAAGAACGATGTATCTCGCCTCTATATTTCATGAACAAATATGGTACAGATCTGGTGAGTCGACTCATGCGTGAGATAGAGCTGGATACGACATCTCACCAGGTTTTAACGCTTTAACAGTCTCTGAATTCAGAATATCTCGGGATGTCGGAATACCCATTCAAGGAAATAGAACGAAAGTGGCAGCAGTTCTGGGAAAGTTCTAAGACCTTCAGAACGCCGGATGAAGTCGATACGTCGAAGCCCAAATTCTACGTGCTCGATATGTTTCCTTATCCGAGTGGTGTGGGCCTTCATGTCGGCCACCCGCTCGGATATATCGCGACGGATATCCTAGCACGTTTTAAACGGGCTCGGGGCTATAATGTGCTCCATCCGATGGGTTTCGACGCATTTGGTTTACCGGCCGAACAATATGCGGTTGAACACGGTGTTCATCCTCGGATCACGACCGAGAAGAACATCGACACGATGACGAATCAGCTGAAGTCGATAGGACTCAGCTACGATTGGGACCGACAGTTTTCGACAACAGATGTGGATTACTATCGCTGGACGCAGTGGATTTTTGTCAAGCTATACAACAGTTATTACGATCAGAGCGAAGAACGCGCCCGACCGATTGAAAAACTGATCGATCAGCATTCCGATTCGGATCCGGATTGGCCGAATAAGTCCGATGCCGAAAAGGAGGCGGTTTTGTCGAAGCATCGACTCGCCTATATCGCTGAGGTCCCTGTCAATTGGTGCCCCGCCCTGGGAACCGTCTTGGCCAATGAAGAAGTGACCAATGAGGGTCGAAGCGAACGGGGCAATCATCCAGTGTATAAGCGGGATCTGCGGCAGTGGATGCTGCGAATAACTGCTTATGCGGACCGACTGGTGAGGGACTTGGATGACGTCGATTGGCCCGAACCCATCAAGCTCATGCAGCGCAATTGGGTAGGAAGGAGTCACGGTGCCTATATCGATTTTGCCCTCCCGGATTCGAACAAACGGATTCGTGTATTTACTACACGGCCGGATACGGTATTCGGAGCCACGTATATGGTCTTGGCGCCCGAGCACCCACTCGTCGACACGTTCATCACGGACGAGAATCGCGATGCCGTAAACGCGTATAGGACAGAGTCACAGCGACGAACGGAAATCGACCGTATGGCCGAATCCAAAAAGAAAACGGGTGTTCCAACGGGCGGTCACGTCGTCAATCCGGCCAATTCAGAGTTGATTCCGGTTTGGATTGCAGATTACGTTTTGATGGGGTACGGCACCGGCGCAATCATGGCCGTACCGGGCCAGGATGAACGAGATTGGAAGTTCGCAGAGGTTTTTAATTTGCCGATTGTTCGCACGGTCCAGCCTCCGAGTGACTTTGACGGAAACGCGTATCTCGGAGAAGGTCGGGCGATCAATTCCGGATTTCTCGACGGAATGGAAATCGACGAGGCAAAAAAGACGATTATCGACTGGCTCGAAGAAACGGATTGCGGTGAAGGCACAATTATGTACAAATTGCGCGACTGGCTATTCAGTCGCCAGCGCTATTGGGGTGAACCGTTTCCAATCCTTCACGGTCCAGACGGAACGATTCGTGTTGTGGACGAATCGGATTTACCTGTCGAACTCCCGGAAATGGATGATTTCCGACCTACGGTGTCGGATGATCCAGACGCTCCACCCAGGCCTCCGTTGAGCCGAGCGCCCGAATCGTGGCGCTTTGTAGAGCTCGATGGAGTCCGATACGAGCGCGAACTGAATACGATGCCTCAGTGGGCAGGGTCGTGTTGGTACTACCTGCGGTTTATCGACAACGAAAATAGCGATCAACTCGTCGCGCCGGAGAAAGAGGCCTATTGGATGTCTCCATCGGGTATCGATCTGTATATCGGGGGCGTTGAACACGCAGTCCTTCACCTTCTGTACGCTCGGTTTTGGCACAAGGTATTATTGGACCTGGGACATGTTTCGACAAAAGAGCCCTTCGGAAAGCTATTCAATCAGGGATACATCCTTGCTCCCGTATACCGCGATGAACGCGGCATGGCAGTAGAGGCCATAGACGTTGTCGATCAGGACGGTAATTCAGCCGTCGACGTTCAGGACCAACCAAACCGATCGTTTTCTTATAACGGTCAACCGGTTACACAGGAATACGGCAAGATGGGCAAGAGCCTGAAAAACGCGGTAAGCCCGGATGAAATCAATGACGAGTATGGTTGTGACACGCTAAGGCTTTACGAGATGTATATGGGTCCACTGGACGCGTCCAAACCATGGAGTACCCGCGATATCGTGGGTGTAAACCGCTTTCTGCGGCGGGTCTGGAGAAATTTTGTCGGTGAAGACGGGTCTCTTTTAGTCAGCGACGAACCGCCTACAGAAGAAGTCGAAAGAGCGCTTCATAAAACCATTCATCGTGTGACCGAAGATTATGAGCGAATGAGCTTCAACACCGCCATTGCCGCTCTCATCGAATTCACTCCACTATTGGTGGCGCTCGAAACGATTCCCCGAGTGGTTGCCGAATC
>SMXL01000087.1 GCA_004356385.1 Bacteroidota bacterium | reverse complement strand
TTCAACAGAAGAAGGAGAAGGAATCTCGGAAGAAATCGCACGTCGTAGAGCTGAAGGAGATCCGGTTTCGACCCCACACCGACACGCACGACTTCGATTTCAAGACAAGACATGCTCGTAAATTCCTCATGCACGGCGATAAAGTGCGTGCATACGTACAGTTTCGAGGTCGCGACATTATCTACAAAGACCACGGCATGATTCTTCTCGGTCGCTTTCTAGAGGAGTTGTCTGATGTCGCTAAAATCGACCAGGCACCGCGTATGGAAGGTAGACGGATGACCACAATCCTGACTCCATTGAAGAAAAAGGTCTGAAAGCAACAGTTATTCGCTCACGTTTCACCGAAATTCCCCACGATCTGAGCCGTTTCTGGCCTCGATCGTATTGCAACCGCTTCGAGGATTGCGTAGTTTTTGCGGCTTGAAAGTTTGGGCGGTGACCATTCGTGAATCATCGCTACGATAGCATAAGAAGTCCATTCGGGCCACGATTTACAGGTGCGTGAATGCCTAAAATGAAATCAAATAGCGGGGCAAAAAAGCGTTTTAAAATGACCGCGTCTGGAAGACTGAAGCGTAAGAAAGCGTATCACAGTCATATCCTGACCAAGAAGTCGCCAAAGCGCAAACGAGGCCTTCGTGAAACTACATTGGTAGCTAAGGTTGACGAAAAGCGAATGAAGCGCTTGATCAGCACCTGAGCACACCACGAAGAATTAGAAATTAATGCCACGCGCACGAAATAGAGTTGCTTCCCGACGACGCCGAAAGAAGGTCCTCCAGATGGCCAAAGGCTACTGGGGTCGTCGAGGAACGATATATACGGTCGCGAAACACGCGGTCGATAAAGCGCTCCAGTACTCCTACCGGGATCGCCGTCAACGTAAGCGTCAGTTCCGCCGTCTTTGGATCGCACGGATCAATGCAGCGGCTAGACTCAACGATACGACCTATTCGCAGCTCATCGGGTCGCTACGCAGAGCAGACATTCAGCTGAACAGAAAGGTGTTGGCCGATTTGGCCATGAACGATCCTGACGTATTCACGAAAGTGGTTGCGGCAACGAAATCTTAAACAGCAATCTTCAGCAGCAGTTTAATCCAGCCATGAAAACTCTCCGGTGTCGATTTTTTAGCGGCGACACAACCGTCCTGTAAAGTAGGAGGTGCCGACCGACTAAAAGATCTGCTTGAGACAGCTTTGAGTCCCGCCCCTGCTAGACAGGTCGGCGGGACTTTTCTATTTTGTGTGAAACCGATGGTTGACCGATGATGGAAATTTTTAAAACGATTCGAAAAGATATTGAGGCTGAGACTCTGGACTCTGCCGACGCCATCGATGCATTCCGGATTCGATACCTGAGCAAAAAGCAGGGTAAGATCACCGATCTGGTTAAGGGCATCAAAGACGTACCACCGGACGAGCGAGGAGCGTACGGACAGGGAGTCAACGAACTGAAGAAGCTCGCCAGCGATCGGATCGAAAAAGCGAAAACCGATCTGGGCTCATCCGATTCGAATCACCGAGACGTCGACCTTTCGCTTCCAGGCCGTGCCCCGAAACTCGGCTCCCTCCATCCTGTCACGCAAACCCGACGCTTGATCAATCGCATATTCGAATCATACGGATTCACCGTCGAAGAGGGACCTGAGATCGAGGACGACTGGCACAATTTCTCGGCGCTGAATTTTCCAGCAGACCATCCGGCGAGAGACATGCAGGATACGTTTTTCATTGAGCCTACGGATCTTGAGCACGGAGGCATCATGCTCCGGACCCATACTTCCCCGGTTCAAATCCGGGTGATGAAAGACGGAAAACCTCCGTTTCGGCTCATTGCTCCGGGGCGTGTTTTTCGAAATGAATCCATCTCATTCAAATCGTATTGTCTTTTTCATCAGGTCGAAGGACTTGTTGTGGATGAAGGGGTTACGATGGCAGACTTAAAGCAAATTCTACATTCTTTTGCTCAAGCCATCTTTGGCGACGATGTACGAATGCGCTTCAGGCCCAGCTTCTTTCCTTTCACGGAGCCGAGCGCTGAAGTAGACATCTGGTGGACGGATGAATCTCTCGCTGACGGAGGTCGGTGGCTCGAGATCCTGGGGTGTGGAATGGTCGATCCCAACGTGCTCGAAGCGGTCGACATCGACTCGGAGAAATATACCGGCTATGCATTCGGGATGGGCATCGATCGGATCGCTATGCTCAGGTACGGTATCGATGACATCCGGATTCTGTTTGAAAATGACGAACGCTTTCTTGACCAATTCGCTTAACCATTCTGCATAACCATCTTACTCGACCTAGCCTCGCACTGTGTAACCCATGAAAATTAGCGTCAACTGGTTGAACGACTATGTCGAACATGGACTGTCCGTAGAGGAACTGTCCGATCGATTAACCATGGCTGGACTCGAGGTTGAAGACGTCCGACAGATCGGCGCCCGGCTCGACGGGATTATCGTGGGTCACGTGCTGGAAGTGAATTCTCATCCGAACGCCGACCGGCTCACCGTTTGTTCAGTGGACATTGGAGACGGCGAGCCCCTCTCTATAGTATGTGGAGCCCCCAACGTAGCTACCGGGCAGAAAGTGGCAGTCGCGACCGTAGGAACGACCCTTCACCTCCCGAGCCGTAAAGGCAACGGCGAGCTGGAAGAAGTCAGGATCAAAAAGTCAAAGATCCGAGGCGAAGTATCGTTCGGGATGATCTGCGCTGAAGACGAGCTCGGGCTTTCCGCTGATCACGTGGGAATCATGGTCCTCGACGATTCAGCAATGGTCGGAGCCGCTCTGGAAGATCACATGGGCGACAAAAACATTCCAGCCGCAGACGCCGTCCTTGATATCGCCATCACGCCAAATCGGCCAGACGCTGTTTCTCACATTGGCATTGCACGCGACGTAGCTGCCCTTTTGGATACGAAGCTCAAGGTGCCGTCCGTTACACATGCGCTTGAAGGTGCGGAAGCGACGCCTGATTTCTCTGTTCAGATAGACGCTCCGAACGGTTGCCCGACGTACGCCGCCATTCTGGTGAAAGGCGTTGAAATCGGCGATTCCCCAGCGTGGATGCAACAACGTCTCGCCGCGATCGGGCTGCGCCCACGAAACAACGTGGTGGACATTACGAATTACGTCATGTACGAATCGGGGCAGCCGCTTCACGCGTTTGACTTCGATCAATTGGCCGGGGCTCGAATTCAAGTCCGAGAAACAAGCAAAAAAAGCAAATTCACGACGCTGGACGATATTGAACGCGAGCTTCCAGCAGGAACGCTCATGATCGCTGACGGCGATCGAGATGTCGCGATCGCGGGCGTTATGGGAGGTCAGAACACGGAAGTCACCACAGACACGAAAAACGTACTCATTGAGAGTGCCTACTTCAATCCCGTGCAGATTCGAAGGACGGCCAAGGCCCTCCAGTTGCAAACCGATGCTTCGTATCGATTCGAAAGAGGGGTCGATCCAACGGGTCAGCTTCGCGCAGCGGCTCGTGCGGCTGAGCTGATGGTTGAACTCGCGGGAGGCGAGATCGTCGACCAATTTGTGAACGCGAATCCCCATCCGTACGAGCCCCGATTTGCGACTCTCCGGCCCGAACGCGTTGGACATGTCCTTGGACTGGACGTGCCTGAGGACCGAATTCAATCCCTCTTGACCAGTATCGGGTTCAATCTCTCGGCTGAGGACGGCGCCCTGAAGTGCGAGATTCCGCCCTTCCGCCCGGACGTCGAACGCGAAATCGATCTTATCGAAGAAGTAGCGAGACTCGTTGGATACGATGCGATTCCTGAACCTCCCCGTACTGCCATCCCAAATCATCCCATCGCCATCTCTCCTCAAAGACAGCTCCGAGAGCAAGCGAGTGACCTTCTGAGTTCCTTGGGTTTCAAGGAGGTCGTTACGAACAGCATGCTTAGCCGGGAAGTCGCAGAAGCGTTCTGTGACCCGATCCTGCCGGGCGCTCGTTTTGGAGGAGAGGTAGTGGATACCTTGAACCCCGTGTCCCGTGAGATGGCGACGCTTCGGCCAAGCAATTTACCGGGCGTCATCCGCGTGGCCTCGTACAACCAGAACCGCGGGAAAGTATCTCTGAAATATTTCGAATTCGGAAACACGCAGATGCGGGTTCAGACCGAACACTCCATCGTCAAAAATTACACAGAACGAGAATGTTTGCTGGTTCTCTCTTCGGGCCTGCATGGTTCGCCAGGATGGGATTCTGCAGCCCGAGCGGAAGATATTTTTGATGTGAAGGGAATCGCGGAAACAGTGCTAGCGTCGGTTCACCTTCCTGCCGTCCGGTTTATGCCCGTGTACGAATCCTCAAAGGTATCTACGCAGCATGTGGACGTTTATTCTGGAGAAGAAAAGGTGGGTGTCCTTGGACAACTGACTGACAGCGTGGCTAAGTCATTCGACCTCCGAGGCGATGTCTTCTTTTTCGAACTGGACTGGAGTACGATTTCCTCCCTGTCTACGCCCTTTCTGAGAAAACACTATGATGAATTCAGTCGCCATCCCGTCATTGACCGGGACATCGCGGTTACCGTTTCCAGGTCAGAAGCAGTGGGCCCAATGGTCGACTCGATTCGGGGCGCCGGGGGTGAGCTTCTCAAAAGTGTGAGTGTATTCGATCTGTACGTTGGAGATCAAATCGGTGCGAACCTGAAAAGTGTCGCTTTCGCCCTGACTTTCTCCTCTGACCGAACATTGCGAGATGAAGAAGTGGACAAAGAAGTGAATCAGATCATTTCTTCACTCGAAAAAAACCATGGTGCCGAACTTCGACGCTAGGACCTTATATTCCTCAACACCTTGCCGAACAACCCACCGGTCCTCTCGACTCCAAGATTACTTGAACTGAATGGCCATCGAGAACGAAGCGGGCGAATCCGAAATTCAACCGCCTGCTCAGCAGAATATGTTTGAAGGCTCAAACGGATCGAACGAAGGTCAATCTGACCCACCGAAGCGCAGCTCTTCTCGTCCGAAGGGTGCCGCTTCCATGAAGAGACTAAGAGCTCGGATCGATTTGACCGTCAGAGAGCTCTCCCGACTTCGGGAAGAAAATGTGTCTCTCCAGAAGCAAATCGATATGTTTCGAACCGATGGTGCCGCTCAAGCCGAAGGAACATACGTCGTATTTGCAGAGAGTCCGGAGGTCCTTCGGTCTCAGGTCGAGAAATACATTGAAGCCATCGATCGATCGATCGATCTGGTCAATCATTCCGATTCGAATGCTTCTCCTTCAGATTAGGGAACTGACTGAATAGAATTTCTCGACCTAAAATCATGACACAAAATCCCGTTCAAATACGCCTACTTGGAAAAGAATACACGCTTCGTGTATCCGAGGGAAAGGAAAAAGACACGGAAAAAATGGCCGAATATCTGGATGAGAAATTGCAGGCCTTCAAGTCTGCTCACCCTGAGCAGTCTGATCTGACGGCCGCTGTAATCACTGCGCTGGCTGTCACCGAAGAGTTGTTCATCGAAAATGCTTCGAGTCATGACCCCGGTGAAGAGATCAACGCCCAGCTCGATGAGCTCGAAAAGACACTGTCCGCAGCACTAGTGGCCAGCTAAAAGGCTTGATTTCAGACGAGTTTGAGCTTAATATCGGGTCAAGCACTACCCCGCTTCGTGCGCTATAGTAAGAACCTAACGCTTTCTTATTGGGAACCATCCTTCATGTTTAGACAACAGGCCTCAAGTCCTTCGTGGATCTAACGCGACTTGTTCGCGTTGCCGAGGAAGTTGGAAGAAAATGAGCGGTACCCACTGTGATATGAAGAGGTTCTTCATATCCGCGCATGGCGAGGTGGTGCTTTTTTATTGCGTTTTTCTCTTCTGGAGAGCTCGTTTTAATGATAGGAATCGTCGGTCAAATCCTCCTTTTAGTAGCCCTCGTGGCCACAATTCTGTCTGGATGTGCCTATTTCAAGCGATCCGAAATCGACACAAAGGTGGATTCCTGGAAACGGTATGGTCGCTACCTGTGGATGATCTCGGCGGTGGCATCCACGGTCGCATTCGGACTGTTGATGTATCTCAATGTGACGCATCAGTTTCAGTATGCGTATGTCTATGACCACACTTCGGTAAGTCTGCCTCTCGACTATCTCGTGGCTGCGAGCTGGGCCGGCCAGGAAGGATCGTTTTTGCTCTGGATTGTGATGAACGGATTTGTGGGCCTGGCGGTCATTCGGCTGGCCAAAGGATACGAAGGGCCTGTGATGGCGATCATGGCGATGTCCCAGTTCTTCCTGCTGACAATGGTAGCCGGAATCGATCTCGGTGCATTTACGGTCGGCATCTCGCCGTTCGTGACCCTGATACAAAAGTATCCGACGGCCCCGATGATTCAGGCTGGGATCATTCCCACGGATGGTCAGGGACTGAATGACCTGCTTCAAAATTATTGGATGGTCATTCACCCACCCATTCTTTTTTCAGGTTTCGCTTCCATGATGGTGCCATTCGCTTTCGCAATTACCGCCCTGTGGAAAAAGCGATACACGCAGTGGGTACTCCCCGCGCTTCCCTGGACGCTTTTTGGCGTGCTGGCGCTCGGGGTTGGAATCATAATGGGGGGATACTGGGCCTATCTCACTTTGTCGTTCGGCGGCTATTGGGCCTGGGACCCGGTCGAAAACTCGTCGCTGGTGCCGTGGCTGGTGGGTATTGGTGCGGTACATACGATGATCATTCAGAAGAGGAGTGGGCACAGCCAGAAGGCCTCACTCTTCCTCTGCATAATGGCGTACATCCTGGTCATTTACTCGACTTTCCTGACTCGAAGCGGGATCCTGGGCGATATCTCGGTTCACTCGTTCGTAGATCTAGGTCTTTACAATCAGCTTCTCATCTGGATTTTAACGATCGGTATCATCGGGTTCGGTCTCTTCATCTATCGAATAAAGGAACTCCCGGTGCCCGAAAATGAACCGGAAATGCTCTCTCGAGAGTTCCTGACGTTTGCAGGCGCCATGATTCTGATGGCCGTCGCGGCCGTTGTGCTGCTCGGCACAAGTGCTCCGATTATCGGACGGATCTTTAGAGACAATCCGTCGAGCGTCCCACTGGCTTTTTACAACCGGTGGACACTTCCCCTAATGATCCTGGTCGTTTTTCTGGCGGGAATCGGACAACTCTTCTGGTGGAATCGGATGACCATCGCCAACGTGAACAAAGTGATGATTAAACCGGTCGTCCTATCATTTATTTCCACGTTGGCTGTTCTGATTTTTTCTCCGTTTTCTGAACGGGCCGCGATGATGTCGACGGCTGCAGTAAACACCGCCAACTCGCTGAACCAGGCCTCGCTACTGGACGGCTTTTCCAGCTTCTGGAACACAAATGCGCTGGGTGTACTGCTCCTCCTCCTGACTTTTGCTGCGTTTTTTGCTTTTTTCGGAAATTTCATAGTCTTCTGGCGGGTAGTAAGA
>SMXL01000086.1 GCA_004356385.1 Bacteroidota bacterium | reverse complement strand
CTGCTTCCTGAGCATAAACCCCGGATACTGCGAATGAAACTACAATAACTGAAGAAGCAGCGGCTCGGCGCATGTTCATCGGGACGAATCGAGAAAATGAATGCATCGGAAATCTTGGATTGAATGAAGTCTACAGCGAAGGCGGGAATGAGGTTGTCCCGAATACGAACGCCAAAATATAGACCTCGTTCGCGACAATCGTTCGCGCCTTTACTCGAACGACGACTGATCACCGACTCCCGCATCTACGATATCGAACAGGCCATACGTCTCGACCAGTCGGATGAACTCGGCCCGATAGCCGAATGGGTCATCGCCCTTGGATGCACGAGCAAGGTCCAGAATGGACGCCACAGATGTTTTTCCGAGGAATTCCGAATCCCTGACCAGCATACTGAACATGGCAACGGACGCTGAAAAACCGTAATCCAGAGACGTATTCTCGATTACAACGGCAGAAATGAAGCGATCCAGTTCAATGCTTTCGTCTGAGTCAAGTGGTTTGTATCTGACCTTGATGGTTCCAATTTCATCCAAATGACTACCGCCAACCTCTGAATGCTGATACCGGAGGCTATGATCGTCTGACGCTTCGATATTCTCAGCCAACACCAATTCGTAGAGCGCTGTGACCGTGTGCCCCGAGCCCATTTCACCTGCGTCCTTCTTGTCATCGACAAAATCTTCCGCGTTCAGAGCCCGGTTTTCGTATCCAATGAGTCTGTAACGACCCACTATGGCTGGATTGAATTCCACCTGGATTTTGACATCTCTCGCGACCGTGTACAGCGTCGAGCGTAGTTGATCAACGAAGACTTTCTTTCCTTCAAGAATAGAGTCGATGTAGAAGTAATTTCCGTCCCCTTTGTCTGCGAGTGCTTCCATTCTGGAGTCTTTAAGATTACCACCGCCGAAGCCCAGCACGGTCAGGCCAATTCCCTCTTTCTTTTTCTCTTGAAGTAATCGGACGAGCGCACCAGTATCTGATACGCCGATGTTGAAATCTCCGTCGGTCGCAAGAATGACACGATTGTTTCCATCAGGAATCAGGTTGTCGCTCGCCACCTCATAGGCAAGCTTGATGCCTGCGCCACCGGCGGTCGAGCCACCGGCCTTGAGCTGGTCGAGGGCCCGCCAGATAATCTCTTTGTGATCCCCGCGGGTGGAAGGAAGAACCAGTCCGGCGGCTCCTGCATAGACGACAATCGCCACGCGATCCCGTTCTGTAAGTTCCTTTGTGAGCAGCTTGAAAGACTTTTTCAGAAGATGAATCTTGTCTTCGCTGTCCATCGATCCGGAGACATCAAGAAGAAAGACCAGATTTGACGGACGAAGATCGTCTTCAGCTAATTCTTCAGCCTGTAAACCGATGTGCAGCAACAAATTATCCGGATTCCAAGGAGCCACTCCAATCTCTGTGTAAATCGCGACAGGGTGTTTTTCTCCAGGAAGAGGATAGTCGTAGTTGAAGTAATTCACGAGTTCCTCGGTTCGAATGGCATCAATCGGCGGGCGTCGGCCCGAATTGATAAATCGCCGCATGTTGGAATACGAAGCGGCATCAAC
This sequence comes from Bacteroidota bacterium, assembly GCA_004356385.1. Next base: position 5,110 of record SMXL01000086.1, on the reverse strand, counting down.
ATCAATCGAAAAAGTCGAAAGAGGACTGATGATCGGATTCAGAAAGCCTGACTCCTCCAGATATGCGTATTCCTCCGTGTTAAAATGTGGGCGGTTGAATGGTCCGTTGTCTACGCGCCCTACCACTCGATATGGTGAACCAATCGAGGCCTCCTTAGCTCGCGACTTTTGCATCAGGCGTACATCGAGAGCATCCCGGCTCACAAGCGGTCTTTCGTACTCGAGGACGGTCTCGTTCAATTCAACTCCTAACGACATCCCGAAGTCAAGGCGAACTTCGCACTTCTCACAGACCGAAATTTTCCTTTCAATCGTACTTCGATAACCCACGAATGAGCTTTGTACGTCGTAGGTACCGACCGGTACGTTCACAATTCTGTATTTGCCATGGTCATTTGTGATGGTTCCGAGACTGGTCCCCATCACGATCACAGCCGAACCCGCAAGCGGCTGACCCGATGTGGAATCACTGACGATTCCGTAAATGGTACCGTGTTTGATTGGTTGAACGCCGGTTCCGCTGCCGATTAATAGCAGTGCTGCGAACACGAACAGTAAAACCTTGCTGAACTGCGCCTTCATAGTGTTCCTCCCTCTTGTATCATTCCTATCCGTACGACACTAGAAACGAATGGAAGTAGCCGGAATATTGCATTGACTCGCGTGAATAATTTCTAGATCGGCCTATTCGATGATTTGAAGAAGCATTCGAGAGTCACAATGATCAATAGCTCCGTATTTGTACATTCACGAATCATCAACCAAAACTGTAATCCTTCTAGTGAAAATCAGACTATTGACGGCGCTTGCCGTGGCGTTTTCTGCAATCGCGTGTGGGACCGGTGAGACTGCGGAACCCTCCGATAGGGCCCGGGAGATAGCACGAACATCCATCATCATCGACACGCACATTGACGTTCCGTATCGGCTGAGTGAAAAATGGGCAGATGTAGCCGACGCCACGGAAGACGGAAATTTCGATTATCCGAGGGCCGTCGCAGGGGGTCTCAATGCCCCATTTATGTCGATTTATACACCGTCTGTACTTGAGGCGGAAGGGCGCTCAAGAATCGTTGCTGAAGAACTGATCGACATGGTTGAGGGCATTGTCTCCGCTGCGCCCGACAAATTTGCTATCGCTTTATCGACCGACGATGTCAGGCGTCATTTCGACGAAGGATTGATTTCGTTTCCTCTCGGGATGGAGAACGGTTCTCCGATCGAAGGAGATATCGCCAACCTTGAATACTTTTACGACCGCGGAATTCGATACATCACGCTCGCCCATAATCTTTCCAACCATATTTCTGATTCTTCGAGGGATGACCCTCAGTGGGACGGGCTGAGTCTATTCGGAATTGAAATGGTGATCGAGATGAATCGGCTGGGAATCATGGTCGATGTGAGTCACATTTCCGATGACGCTTTTTGGGACACGATGGAGATTTCTCACGTGCCCGCAATCGCCTCGCACTCAACCACGCGTCACTTCACCCCAGGATGGCCGCGGAATATGTCGGACGAAATGATCGTCGCGCTGGCCGATCATGGCGGTGCAATCATGATTAATTTCGGCTCTAGTTTTCTCAGTAAAGAGGCGAATACATATCGGTACGGGAGAAGAGATGCCTATCGATTGCACTTGTCAGAGAATCAGATAGAAGGAAGTGACGAAGAAGAGGAAGCTTTCAATAAGACATGGGAAGAAGATCACGGACTTTTTCCATTTGCCGATCTAGAGACGGTTCTAGACCATTATGATCATATTATTGCTCTGGTCGGTATCGACCACGTAGGGATTGGTTCGGATTACGACGGCGTGGGAGACACACTTCCGGTCGGGCTGAAGGACGTAAGTACGTATCCGAATCTTATAGAAGGTTTTATACGTCGCGGTTACAGCGACGAAGACATCCGGAAAATCCTTGGAGAGAATTTGCTAAGGGTTTGGGGAGAAGCGGAGGCTTTCGCAAAAGCTGATGCGTAGACCCATAGGTCGTAGAGAATTTCGCGTCGGGGTCCTCAATTTGCACGATATGGAGAGGCATTGAATGCGTCGCAGAGACTTTTTGCAGACCACAGGTCTGTTGACGACAGGTATGTTTGCGGGGGTAGATATTCCGCTCCATCGCGCGCACGGGAATCGTACCAGCAGTTCGAACGAGTGGCGAGAACTGTTTCCAAGAATGGAGGAGGAAGTATTTCTGAACGCGGCGGCGGGGACGCCCCTCGCCCGGTTTTCAGAAAATGCCATCGATCAGTACATAGATTATTGGAAGTATGGTCGATCGAAAGGCCGGTCCGACGTACTCGAAGACACCTTGTCATCGATCCGGGCTGAATTCGCCAATCTGATCAATGCACGGGAGAGCGAAATTGCGCTCGTATCCAATACCAAAGAGGGGGAGCAAATTGTTCTGGACGGCCTGAGTCCATGGTCGGAGGGAAGACATCTCCTCACCAACGTATTTCATTTCTCGGGTTCGCTGCATAACTACGAAGGCCATCGAAGAGCAGGCCGAGATGTCCGAATTATTCGGAGTGATGGGTGGGAATTGGACACCGAACGCATGGTAGAAGCCATCGAGGACAGCACTAGCCTCGTGTGCGTGACACTCGTCTCCAATATTAATGGACGCATCGAAGACGTCAAATCTATTGTTGAGAAGGCGCGCAAACACGGGGCGTTGGTCTTCGCTGACATCATTCAGGGTGTGGGAATATATCCTATTGACGTCCGTGAACTCGGAGTCGATTTTGCCTCATGTTCCGCCTATAAATGGCTGTATGGGCCTCACGGTACCGGTTTCTTCTTTGTCAGGGAAGAGCTGCAGGGTTCACGTCTACCAGACCGACTGTATCCCGGCCATTCCAGGCTCCGATTTGCACCATGGATTGAACAAGGAACGGATGAGGGACTTTCGTTCTCGCCCCCGTCCGACGCCCGCCGCTACGAGCCGGGGCATCACAACTACATGGGCTATGCGAGCACGCTGGCAGGATTACGTTTTTTGAAAGAGACGGGCCTGGAAACGGTTCAGTCCTTTTGCTGTGATCTCGCTCGACAACTAAGAAGTCTCGTCGATCAGGATCGATTTCCGTGCATTTCACCCAACGAAATCGATTCTCCAATCATCGCGTTCGAAAAAGGCGAGATCGACATTATGCCTGCGCTCATTGAGGCCAATATTGTCATATCTGTTTCCGATCGACGGTTCCGTGTATCACCAGCGATATTCAACAATGAAGAAGATATTAATCTCCTTGCTCGAGCTTTGAACAAAGCTTAGCTCGTTGCTTGATGAGCGGTTGCCCGGGCGGTCATTGACGATTCACTTCCGTTCAGCAGGAAATCGATTACATCGGACGACGAATACGTCGATTCGCCAGGTTTTATAATCTTGAGAATACTCGACACGCCGTCTCCACAGGTTAAAAGAGGAACTTCCTCTACGTTGTTTTTGCGAAGCTGACCCATACCGATATTGGCCATGAGGCCATTACAGAGACATTTCCGGCCAACCGTGTCTTCAAATTTTCCTCTGTTGCGCACATACATTTTCTCGTCGTCGGCTGAACAGCGCCAGCCGATGGTTCCATCTTCTTTTTCGAACGCTTCTCGGAGATAACTTAAATCGCATACCCTTGATCGACTCTCATAAACGTCTTCTTCGGACGCAGTACCAGCCATCGAAAGGACTTTGAAGGGGAATCCGGTTGGGGACGCAATCGGATCTGTAAATACGCTTGCTGTTCCAGCCTTGCATTTGGCAATCGTCTCATGTTTGAGGTCCGGTCGAAGACCAGACTCTTCGCAAAACGCGAAAAGAGTTCCGACCTGAATACCTGCCGCCCCTGCAGCACGGGCACGAACGAGTCCGTCAGGGCTCCCGTATGAACCCGCCAAAAAGAAAGGAATTCCGTGCGACCCGATCGAATCAAGATCGATATCATCGCGCGGACCGTAAATGGGTTCTCCGATCTCGTTTAGATTTGGGCGCCCTCGCGGTGGGGCGTTGTGCCCACCAGCCGTTGGACCTTCGATAATCAGACCGTTCACTCCGCCATCACATTTCTTGACCATAAGAGTTGCCAGCGTGGCTGAGGAGACGATCGGAAAGAAAGATGGTCGCTTTTCGGGCGGCCGAGATTCCTCGAAAATGAGTTTTGGGTCGAAAGTGATCCTGTCAATACGAGTACCTTCAGTCGTTTTGACATGCAATTTCATTTCGACCGGCTCGTGTTGGACAAGGCGGTCGATGATGCCGGGGATTTCGAGTGGGATACCTGCACCGACTATGATGATGTCAACACCGGCCAAAATCGCTCCATAAATGGACGGCATGGTTGGTGTCTGGATCTTATGAAGGTAGTTGATACCTACCAGACCATCGTGACCCTCCTTTGCGAGAAAAACTTCTACAAAGTTGGAGACCACAAGTAATTCCTGGGCACGCCGCCTTGGATTATGATCAATGATCGGCTTGCTTTTGTAAGGCTTGTCCGGCGCTTTGCCACCCTCGATGAAATAGCGATCTGCGACGTAATTGGCTATATCCTGATTTGGGAAGGCCGCTAGAGCACGGCGGAGGTGACCGCCTGGGTCCCCTAATTGCAATCGCCGGGTGATGACCAGGTCAAGCGCTGTTCCAGAAACAACACCAATCTGCCCTCGCTTGGATACCGAGAGGGCGAGCTGCCAACCTGATACGGCCACGCCCATACCGCCTTGAATGATCTGAGGAAATGTCATATTTGGATTGAATCCTTGAGCCAGACTAGGTTCTGACCATAAGAAAAGTCGGTTGTCGTTCGAGGACAGATACCGGCTCTGTCATTTTGTTGTCTGGATCGAGAAGTGAAAGAGCACTAGTCGTTCATCCACGCATTTTTCAACCTCACAAAATACGAAATCCAGCGACACGAAGTATTTGATAACAGTAGGATTTTCGATTATTGTGAGAACGGCTGTCAGCTAAGAGTCGAAAGAAAGCAGTACGCTGATCTATTTCTGAATCCCACCTTTTCTGTGAATTTTAGACAACACGGAAATCCGGGATGAATAATCAAGATCGAAGCACCATTGATTATTAATAAATGAGCCCTCGAG
>SMXL01000085.1 GCA_004356385.1 Bacteroidota bacterium | reverse complement strand
CGCCCGTCGCATTCATGTCACGACGCTTCGCTCAACGGCACCTCGCTGAGTTATCTGCCGTATCAGGGCCCGACCGGATGAAACGATAGACGCATACGTGTAAAAAACTTGGCTGAGACTCCGAAAAATAAACCTGCCTTGGAACGAGCGACGCACTTTACCCAACGCGTCTTTGACGACTTCCGTGACGCCCGGCTTCCGCAGACCATTCGGCGGGACTTAAAGGATACGTACGAATTTTACCTGGATGAAGGGACCCAGCGCCAACTTGAATCCATGGGGGCGATCAAACGAAGTGTGTATCTGTCTTGGTATCTGATCCGAAGCCTGTTTTTGAAGCTGGCGCCGACTCGCAGACTGCTACTGCTTATGGGTGTCGTTCTGACGTTTATTGGGATGCCCGACGAGGAAGTCAAAATCATTTTCGGATTGCTGAGCGTGTTGTTCGTACTTGGGCTAGAGCTCAAGGACAAGCTGCTCGCAAAAGATGAATTGGCGGAGGGTCGCTCCGTTCAGATGGCACTTATGCCGTCCGAAAACCCCTCTCTTCCAGGTTGGGAAACTTGGCTTTACACGATCCCGGCCAACGATGTGGGAGGCGACTTGGTCGACCATCTGCAAATCGACGAAGATCGGGTGGCCCTTACCCTGGGTGATGTCGCCGGCAAAGGGCTCCCTGCAGCTCTCATGATGGCGAAGCTTCAGGCGACGATAAGAGCGCTTGCTCCGATCACTGGATCACTTGCCGAATTAGGGAGACAGCTCAATGGGATTGTCGTTCGTGATGGGATGCCGAGTAAATTCGCCTCCCTTGTTTTTCTGGAACTGAGCGCCAATTCCGGAATGATTCGCCTGCTGAATGCCGGTCATCAACCACCGCTGGTTTTGCGGCAGAACCGGGTGGAAGAATTGGATCATGGAGATCCTGCAATTGGATTGACGAATCGGGCCAAATTCAAAGAACGGATTGTACATCTGGATCCGGGAGACATGATGCTTGTATATTCAGATGGGCTTACGGAGGCGCGGAACGAGATAGGGCGTTTCTTTGGAGAAGAACGCCTCAAAGAGATCTTCGAAAGACTAAGAGATCACAGTGCCGAAAAGGCGGGAGAAACGCTTTTAAAAGCCGTCGAGCGATTTGAACAGGGAGCCCGTCGGCACGATGATTTGTCTATAATTCTCATTCGTCGTCTTAAGGAAGAGAAAGAATTGTCCGATCTTTGATGAGCTCGTTTTCTCCTTCTGTCACAATCAGTTTCGATCTAATTCGGACGCCAGGACCATATCATGGAAAAACTCCGGTATGACAGCGGTACGAAGTGGGAATCTATCGTCGGTTACTCACGCGCAGTTCGCGTCGGAAACCATATATACGTTTCCGGCACTACCGCCACCGATGAGGATGGTGAAATTGTCGGAAAAGGAAATGCCTATGAACAAACGCAGCAAATACTGAGCAATATCGAGACCGGTTTGAAAGAGCTTGACGCTACCCTCTCGGATGTGGTTCAAACCCGAATCTATTTGTCTAATATTGAAGATTGGAAGGAGGTAGGAAAAGCTCACGCCCAAGTTTTCGACCAAATTCGCCCTGCAACGACGCTCGTGGAGGTTAGTCGGTTGATCGACCCTGAAATCATCGTGGAAATAGAGGCGGTTGCCTACGCACTATGAGACATAGGTTGACTCGCGCCTTAAAGAAATCTATTTTTTAGCATCCGGTCGAATCCCAAGACACCCACCTAGACCGCGATTCCGTGAACTCCCCATGGCTAAGAACAGTTATTATTACTACGATGTCGACGCGTGCTGCTTCGTCGAAGTGAAAGAAACACGCTCGAAGATCTATTCCAGAACGCTGTTGATTATCGCAGGCTCACTCGCTCTCTCGACAGCTCTTACGCTCGGAATGGATCGATTTGTCCAAACGCCGCAGGAGTTGGCGTTGATAGAAGAAAATGACGCCTTACAGCAACAGCTGACGGAGGTAAGCGATCGGATTTCTGCAGTTTCCGATGAGTTGCTTCGACTTAGTGATCTGGACGAGAATCTGTACCGGACTCTTCTGCAAGCCGATCCGATTTCTGAAGATGTTCGCCAGGTCGGAGTTGGCGGTACAGATCCATTTCCTGACTTCAGGGGATTCAGTCCTTCGACGAGTGCGCTCCTCGAACGAACATCCTCGCAGCTGGGTCAATTGGAGCGACAGGTCGGTCTACAAAATGCGAGTTATCGGGAATTGGTAGATCTGGCTCGTGAAAGAGACGTGGTGATGGCCGAAATGCCTGCCATTATTCCGACTGAAGGACCCATCATTTCCGGCTTCGGCATTCGATTTCACCCGGTTCTCAAAGTCAATAGAATGCATTATGGTCTAGACATTCATGTCCGACCCGGAACGCCTGTAGTCGCGGCTGCTGATGGAATTATTCGAACAGTTGGCCGCGGTGCCGGGCTGGGAAACCTGATAAAGGTCCAACATCCGACCGCCGGATACGTGACCGTCTATGGACATCTGTCGAAGGTCGCGACGGGAATACGTCGCGGAAAAAAAGTGTCTCGAGGAGATATCATCGGATTTAGCGGAAATACTGGCTTAACGTCCGGTCCCCACCTGCATTATGAAGTGCGCGACATCAACGGCAAATCACTTAATCCGGTTTTCTTCCTCGCTCCCAGCATGACACCGGCCGCCTATCAAAAACTTCTAGAGGAAACCGAGCGTACCACTATTTCTCTCGACTAGCTATTCTCTCGGCTCCAGTTTTCTGAAACAGGTCATTTCGCGATAAAAAGGCACTCAAAACGAATCGAAACGGCCTTGACTTTATCTGAGTAGGACAGTATCGTCCCTGCCGATAAGATCACTGTGAGTTTTGAAGGAGATAGATGTACTGGACACTTGATTTGGCGGCCCATTTGGAGGATGCTCCGTGGCCCGCGACCAAGGATGAATTGATCGATTATGCAAATCGAACAGGCGCCCCTGCAGAGGTAATGGACAACCTTCGACTCACGGAGGACGACGGAGAACCCTACGAAAGCATTGAGGAGTTATGGCCGGATTATCCAACGGCCAACGACGATTTCTTTTTCGAAGACGAATAACGTTGCCTGTTCTGGATTTTGCTATTCCCGAACCCATCAAACGTCCGCAACAAATCGTACTGTCTCGTGCTGTCGCGCTGAAGCACAACAGTTTATCAGATTGCTCCCCCAGGCGAGCGACTCCAAAAATCGCCGTTTCTGTGCTCGGCGTATGCCTCCTCGCCTGCCTATCTCTCCCGGCTTCCTCTCTAGCACAATCTGAAGATCCAGCCGGCGAATCCAGGCGAGTCGCGAAGGTCGCGTACAGCGGTGACTTGTTCTTCGGCAAAGATCAACTCCGCCTGCACGTTAGAACGCGCCCCAATCGAAATCTCCTTGGAGTCCCGGGTTTCACTTGGTGGCTCTGGCTACACCAACTCGGTGCGAAAACATTTGGAGGAAAGGTTGGACGAGCCTTTCAGGCAATGGGCGAGCCACCGGCGCATCTCGACTCGTTACTAATTTCGGCCGACATTGAACGACTTCGTCTTTACTACGAGCGCGAGGGATTTCGATCTGCAACCGTTCAGGCCAACGTGATTCCCATTGGAGATTCGGATCGGGTTCGTGTCGAATTCGTGATTAACGCTGGCAGGGCCACATATATCAGGACCCTGAAATACAACGGTCTGAATCAGCTCGGCCTGGATGAACAAGTAGCGATCGTTCGCCAGTCTCTTTTACCTGCCGATGATTTTAACCCCTTGGACCCGCTCGAATATCGACCAAGGAATCTGAGATATTCGGAACCCCTCCTGGAGCTGGAGCGCGGGCGTCTGATGACGGCACTCAGAAACTCGGGGTACGCCGCCGTCGCTCGAGATTCGATCCACGCGGTAATCTGGCCTGCGATGCCGGACTCGTTCGACGTGACGATTGATATCCGTCTCGGGCCTCGCTATCGATTTGGAAATATTGACTTTTTCGTATCGGGTCCCGTATCAACGGCCGACGATCGGACGCAAATGGAGGCACTCGAATCATATGAGGAAGGAATAGAAGGTGGCGTTGTAAATGCTGGATTTGTAGGCGAGAACAAGCTGGATTTCGACGTCTTAACTCGCGCACTCCAATTCCGCCCGGGAGATATGTATAGCGCTCGTCGGCTTCTGGCGACGAAACGACGACTTGATGCGACCGGAGTCTTTTCATTTACTGAAATCGTACCTGCGGGAGAAGATTCAACACGAACTTCGGGGACCCGGATCAATCACAGATTTAATCTCCAAACACGACTTCGGCATCAGGTCCGTTTCGAAACGTTCATGCTCCAGCGAACGGGAGGTCTGGAAGGATCAGACAACGAATTCGGAGCCGGCGTGGGCATCACATACAGTAACTTGAATCTGTTTGGCGGCGGCGAACGCTTCCAGCTGTCCACGAACGGATCTCTGGCTGCAGATCTTGGAGGAACCGGAGGGTTTACTTCGGCACAGTGGGAAGTGACGACCAGTCTATCGTACCCGTATTTAACGTTCCCTCTGGGCGCATTGGACCGACTCCTCAATCTCTACGAAGCTCGAACCCGCTTTTCGATCACGTTTCTGGCAGCCAGACGAGACGCACTTCGCCTGCTTCTGAGAGGAAAGGGACGCGCCCAGTACAGATTTGAACTTCGTCATTCGCGAACGTTGACCTCGTTTCTGGATTTGGTCGATATCACGGTAAGCAATCCAGACACACTCGATGGATTCCAGGAGGCGTTTCTGGACAACATTCTCCGATCGATAGATGACCCGGTTCAGGCCGCCCAGATCATAGAAGATTACACCGTCCCGCAGTTCAACAATGCTCTTCGCTACACTTTCCGATCCGCAAATGTAGATCTTTTTCGCCGATCTGATGGCTACACCTACGAATCCTCGTTTGAGGTCGGAGGAAATCTTGGGTACTTGCTCGATCGGTACGTTTATTCTCCGGGAGAACTCGAGGGGAGTCTTCCAGGGCTCCCCTTTTTCAAAGGGAAGGGCTCTTCCGGCAGAATGATTTATCGTCAGTATGTGCGTTTCGTGGCCGACCTGAGACGTTATCACCGGATCAATTCTCGCTCCGTATTGGCGTGGAAGTTCATTATTGGTACCGCTCACCCGACGGGAGACGCCGACGTGATCCCGTTTGACCGAAGATTCTATAGCGGAGGAGCCTCAAGTGTTCGTGCTTGGAGTTTGCGAGAGCTCGGGCCAGGTTCGGCTTCGTTTATATCCGAAGACGATACGATCAGCACGGAGACCACCAATATTGTGGGGGGCGAAATCAAATTGGAATCCAGTGTGGAATTTCGACACACGTTCGGACGAAACATCCTGGCTGCCGACTGGATCATTGCTCTATTTGTGGACACCGGAAATGTTTGGTTCGGATCCCGAAATCCAGGTACGGAACAGGGCCATTTTCGGGCGACTGATTTTATAAACGAGCTTGGCGTGGGTACAGGATTTGGTATTCGCCTTGCGTGGGACTTTCTAATTATTCGACTCGATATGGCCTTCAAGGTTCACGACCCGCTTCGGAAGGGTGATTTCTTCCCCGACAGGCTGAAAGAACCGCTCTTTCAGTTCGGAATTGGTCATGCATTTTAATGGGGTTGGATAACCCGATCTGGGAACAACATGCTGAAAAGAGGAACCGAAATTACAGTTGAAGTAGAAAAGTTTGCTGATCGTGGCAAATCGATCGCGCGGGTCGACGGGTATGTTGTGTTTATCCCCGGCGGCGTGCCAGGAGACCGGTTACGAGTACGGGTCAGTAAGGCCAAGCGCAAATACGCTGAGGCGTATCCTATCGAGGTGTTGGTGCCTTCCCGTGACAGGATTCTTCCTGAATGTCCGTATTTCGGAACATGCGGCGGATGTAAATGGCAACATGTCAGCTACGAGGCTCAATTGGAAGCAAAGCGTCTTTCCGTACAAGAAGCGCTGGAGCATCACGGAGGGTTTGAGGAGATCGTCGTCCTTCCGACGATAGGTTCGGACGAGACGTATGGATACCGGAATAAGATGGAATTCTCATTCAGCGCCGAGCGCTGGCTGACGACCGCGGAAATCGAATCGGGTGAAATTTTCGACACCTCCTTCGCACTGGGGTTGCACGCGCCAGGCAGTTTCAACAAGGTGGTGGATATCGAGGAATGCCACCTGCATCCAAAAGTCGGAAATCGCCTGCTGAACGGTATTCGGGATTTTGTTCTCGAGAACGGATGGCTGCCGTGGCACATCCGGAATCACACCGGTTATCTCCGGCATTTGGTCCTACGCTACGCTCATGCGACCGACGATTTGATGGTGAACTTGGTGACGAGTGGAGATGACGCGAATCGAATGGAACAGCTCGGTGCCTATCTCCAGGAGTCGTTTCCTGAGGTCACGACCTTCGTGAATACCATCAACACGACGGTCGCTCAAACGGCGTTTGGAGAAGAAACGAAGATCATTTTCGGCTCCGGAGTCATTACGGAAAGGATCGGTAATCAACAATTCGAGATCGCGTCGAATGCTTTCTTTCAAACCAATACGAGTCAGGCAGAGAAACTTTTCGAAATAAGTGCCGAATATGCGGAGCTCAAGCCCGATGACTTGGTCTACGATCTGTACTCTGGCGCCGGAACGATTTCGCTGTTTATCGCGGACAAAGTCCGTCACGTAGTAGGAATTGAATTGATCGAAGAGGCCGTTGAGAATGCCCGTCGGAATGCGCGGGCGAACGGAGTAGACAACGTGACATTCGTGACGGGCGACATGATGCGCATCTTCAATGAAGAGCTGATCGAAGAGTACGGTCGGCCCGATGTACTCATCGTCGATCCGCCCAGAGCAGGATTGCATCCCAAAGTCGTGAAGCAAATCGGCCATCTCCGACCCGAGCGGTTTGTGTATATAAGCTGCAATCCATTAACCCAGGCCAAAGACCTGGAAATGTTGAAAGAGACATATTCGATTGAATCCGTTCAGCCGGTTGACCTCTTTCCACACACGTATCATGTCGAGAATGTGGTGAAACTCCGTGCCCGCTGAACACGATCAAATCGCGTTTGTCACAGGTGGAACCGGCTTCGTCGGGAGCCATTTGGTCGAGTATCTGCTTGAGAATCGTTTTCAGGAGGTCCGTTGCCTGGTTCGCACAGATCCCAAATTTCTGAAGGGATTCCCCGTCACGACGGTTCGTGGAAACCTGTCGGACCGTGCTGCTCTAGCGGAAGGTATCAAGGGCGCAGACACGGTTTTCCACGTTGCTGCATTAACCCGCGCCAAGACCTGGGAGGAGTTCCTGGAAGCGAACGTCGAAGGTACCCGTCATCTCCTGGAGACGGTTCGCTCGGTGAATCCGGGGATAAAAATGATTGTGATCACGAGTAGTTTGGCGGCTGTTGGACGCTCGGAAATGGATATTGCCACCGAGGCGACGCCTCTTCGCCCCATCAGTCAGTATGGAAAGAGCAAAGCCATGATGGAAGAGATCGTACGATCTTTCATGTCCGATCTACCCATTGTCATTGTGAGACCACCGGCGGTATATGGCCCGAGAGAATCTGACATATTCACGTTTTTCCAGTCGCTCAGCCGCGGTTTTTGTCCAATAGTGGGATCCGGGGAAAAGGACTCGCTAAGCCTTGTGCATGCCAGCGATCTGGTTCGAGGTATGGCCCAGGCGGGCCGTTCTGAAAAATCGGCGGGTGAAACGTATTTCCTGGGCGGAGCGGCTCAGTACAATTGGAATGAGATCCGGGACGCGAGCGCAACCGCCCTTGGAAGGCGAGTTTTGACGATTCCTATACCGCCATTTCTGGTTGGTGCCATCGGCGCCGTTTCCGAACTGGTAGGTAAACTGACGAATACGTACCCTCCTCTGAATCGAGAGAAAGCGGCTGAAATTCGGTATGCGTGTCTCATGTGCGATCACTCAAAAGCGACCGCCGATTTTGGTTATGCGCCCGATAAAGATCTTTGGTCTGGGATCGACGAGACGATTCAATGGTATCGCAAGGAAAATTGGCTTTAATTCGCGTTGCGACAGCACGCTTTGCACCCACCGCCAGAATAACTGTGTGACATCTAACATTCTCACCAAGAATCCTTCCTTACGCGACTTCGTTAGCGATCGTCGCTTTCAACCCCTACCCCCAAGAAAGAAGTGAGTACGCTCGGTTTCAATACTGGATACGTTGAGGAACTCTATCGTGAGTTTCTTGAAAATCCGGAAAGCGTTAGTGAGAGCTGGCAAGAATTCTTTGCGGACTTCAAACCGTCCGAATCGTTTGTGGCCGCCCAGGAGAATAGAACTGCAGTGGGTGCCGCGAAGCCGGATTTGACGACTGCACGCGAGGTATCCGAACAGGTCGCGGAGAGCCCGGCGCCAGAGTCGGCGACTTCTACGCAAGCGCTCGATACGTCAGCGCCAGACGCCGAGGCCCCTACCCCCGAGACTCCGACGAAGCCCCTCAGAGGTGCAGCGGCGAAGGTCGTTGAAAATATGGAGGCCAGCCTCGCCATCCCGACCGCCACTTCCGTAAGGCATATTCCGGTCAAACTGATGGCAGAAAACCGACGGCTGCTGAATGAATACCAGCGCCAGATCGGTGGCGAAAAGGTTTCCTATACGCATATTATTGCTTTCGCTGTCGTCAAGGGATTGCTTTCGATTCCTAATCTGAATTCGACCTATTCCAAGCAAGATGGAAAGCCCGTGCACGTGCTCCCTGAATCCATCAACCTGGGCCTGGCCATCGATGTCGAACGAAGGGGAAAACGTACTCTTATGGTGCCGAATATTCCGGATACCGGAAATCTCAACTTCGGACAACTTCTCGGGGCTTACAATGATATCGTTCAGAGAGCCAGAAGCAATCAGCTTCAAATTTCTGATTTTGAAGGCACAACGGTTACCATTACCAATCCTGGGATGATCGGAACGGACCTGAGCGTTCCCAGGCTCATGCCCCGGCAGGGTGCGATTATCGGTATTGGCTCCATTGATTATCCCACCCAGTACTACGCCTTCCCACCTGAAGTGATGAGCAAGACCGGAATTTCCCAGGTCATGACGATCACGTCGACGTACGATCACCGGGTCATTCAGGGAGCCGAGAGCGGTGCTTTTCTAGCGCATATCGAGCAGCTCTTGAGGGGCGAACACGGGTTTTACGAATCCAT